>JAKMGS010000060.1 GCA_022424815.1 Schleiferiaceae bacterium
AAACAAAACTTCTGGGGCCTTACCTTCGGCCGTCATTTGGGCCAGCGTGGGAACGTGGAGTGTACTCATGGATTACTCTTCAAATACTTGGATCGTAGTTTCTTTATCTACCAGATCAGTGAACTTACCGGTGTAACGCGTGGCGCGTACAATGTGGTTGTCCACCCAGTGGTAGTTCCCACCGCGTGGCTTGCCCATCAACAGGCCGTGCCATTTGAAGCCATTTTCTCTGAGCCATTTCTCAGTGACTTCACGGTGGTCTTCGGTACGAGAGGTGAAGAACGTGATCACGTGTCCTTCGTCGTACCATTTGTTCAACGTGTCCAAGGCATCTGGATACAACTTAGCTGTAGCCATTCTCTCTGGTTCTTCGTTGGGGATATCGTCACAGATGGTGCCATCAATGTCGATGAGGTAATTCTTGATGTCTTCAGGAAGCATGGGAGAGATTTTCTGTCCATCTTCTGAGGCTTCGCGTAATAGGTTGTCGATGTGTGCGTTTGCGCTTTTTTCCATGTGTTGTGTTTGACGCGTTGAAAGAATTACTGTTTGTTATTTGGATTTTGAGTTATTCGTTGGTCCAATTCGCTCTATCCATCTGAGAGAACGGCCACGGGGCGCCATTGTTCTCTACGTTGGTCATCATGGCATTGAGCTCTGAAGGCGCACTGCTCTCTTCCATGGTCGCATAGTTGCGAAGCTTCATGATGATGTTCAACGGATCGATATCTACGGGACAGGCTTGCACGCAAGCATTACAGCTGGTACAGGCCCAAATTTCTTCAGGGGTAATATAATCACCTAATAAGCTCTTGCCATCCTCTTGGAAGGTTCCGCCGTTGGCATCCATGTTCTGCCCTATTTCTTCAATGCGATCGCGCGTGTCCATCATAATCTTGCGCGGACTGAGTTTCTTTCCGGTGAGGTTTGCAGGACATTCGCTCGTACAACGGCCACATTCCGTGCAGGTGTAGGCATTCATGAGATTTATCCAGCTCAGATCCGTCGCGTCCTTTGCGCCGAAGCGTTCCACCGGTGCCTCGGCATCGGGAGCCGGCGCAGCGAAAGGATCCGCCGTCGGGTCCATCATTAGTGCGACCTCCTTGGTTACGGCAGCATTGTTCTCAAACTCGCCTTTGGCTTTGAGGTTGGCGTAGTATGTGTTCGGGAACGCAAGAATGATGTGGAAGTGCTTAGAGTAGGGCAGGTAGTTCAAGAAGGCGAGGATACCTACGATATGTACCCACCAAAAGCCGCGCTCCAACAGGTGAAGGGTTCCCTCGGATAATCCGCTCCACAGCGGTGCAATGCTATTTGAAATGATAAAGGCTTCGTGGCCTTCAGCCAACAGGCTCTCTACGGCGTTCATGTTAAGCAGCGCAAACATCAAGGCAACTTCGATGTACAAAATGTTGTTGGCGTCTGTAAAGGCCCAACCTTTCATTTCAGGTTTGTGGAAGCGGTCGAGTTTAGCCACATTGCGTCGCCACCAAAAAATCACCACTGCCACGACAGTGAGCACGGCGAGGATTTCAAAAAAGCCGATGATGATGGGGTAGGCATTGCTCAGGAAGGGCGCGAAAAATCTATGGGTGCCGAACAGGCCGTCAACGATGATTTCGAGCACCTCAATATTGATGATCAAAAAAGCGGCATAGACGATGAAGTGAAGCAATCCTGCCACTGGTCGAGCTTGCATTTTGCTTTGACCAAAGGCTACGCGCAGCATATTCGAGCGTCTAGCACCGGGATTGTCGCTTCTATTCTGTGCTTCGCCAAGATGAATATTTCGTGAGATAACGCCTGCTTTTTTGGAAAACCTCCAAATGGCAGTGAAAAGAACTGCGGCAAATACCAATTGCTGCAGATAAGGCATCATTCTTCTTGTTTACTTTGGATATCACGTTCGATGGCTTGAATTTCCTCCTCCGTATATCGGGTTCGAGATCCAAATACACTAACGTGCAAGTATTTATTCGGGTTGTATTTGATATCAAGTAATAAGCGGTTCAAGTTATCCGTAGCTTGCTTAAGATTGGCATAAACTTCTTCGTCATATATAATTTTCGATGCAGCTCCTTCACCAGTTTCTAACTCTGCCATCAATCGGTCAAAACGAGCTGTAATACTTTCCATGTTATTAATGGTTTCAGTCAATCTTGCGCTCGACAATGAATCTGAAATAGCTTCTACGTTTTGTATCGTTGAGGTAATATCCGCACTGTTTCTTGCCAATTCTTCACTAAGTAGGCGGAAGTTTTCACTGACGGCATCAAAGTTTTCTTTGTTGTCGCTTAGGTAGTTACTGATTTCCGAAGCACTCTCCTGAACACTTTGGAAAGTCTTTTCAATACTCTCAATGGTAGATTTAAAATTGTCTGAGGTCCTCTGGTCAAGGAATCCACTTGCTAAGCCTATTACGGTATCTAGAGTTCCCAATAATTCCTCAGTGCGCGCCTTGATAGGAGCTAACTGCATGTTTACCTCCTGCGTAAGGTCACGCTCTGTATCACTGAATAAGGTATCACCGCTTAGGGCGAGAGGGGTTCCTTTCTTGGTATGAAGCGAAATACTCTTTTCACCCATGATGGAAGCAGAGTAGATTTTAGCGACTGTACCTTGAGTAATAGGGAATTCATTGTTTACCTGGAGCGTAACTACTAATCTTCCGCTTTGATCTGGATGAAAACCAATACTATTGACCTGTCCAACCTGGTATCCATTAATAGTTACGGGACGTGTAGCCAAAAGGCCTTCAGTATTGTCGTAGACAACGTAGAATTTTTTTTGTGAACTAAATATGTCCTCACCCTTCATGAAGTTGATACCCCAATACAGTAAAAGAAACCCCAGTATAAAGGCCAATCCTATTTTAAATTCCGTTCTCAATGTGGAAATGATTTAGTGCTAAAATACATTAAGGAGCCCGCTTTTTGGCTACTTCAAGGTCAATTTTGCTGTCTTTTTCGAAGGCCACAATGTAGGCGTCTGGGTAGTGTTCTTCTACAGTAGTTTTTAGCGCCTCCACTTCTTTATAGGTAGCAATTCTGCCACAATAATATTTGAACAGACCATATTGCTCTTCCTTCCAAACACCTTCAAGTCCTTTGAAGTTCTCCGGAGCACAAGCTAGGTCATTTCGGCTTACGGCTAACTGTACTGCGAAGAATAATGGGGATTCGATCGGAGGAGCCTTAACTTTGGCAGGAGTATCCAAGCGCTGAGCATTCTCGTCCGTTTTAATGGTTTCTTCGGATGAATTATCGAATACAGAACCTTGATTTTCGGCATTCTGAATCAAAGCATCTCTGCTCTCACGTTTGAATTTATATTCTTTTATCGCTCGATATATAGAGCTTGCCATTAAATCTTTTCCCTTACTGCTTTGTAAGAAGTCTTCTTCACCGGCATTTGTTAGAAAGCCAAGTTCTACTAATATTGCTGGCATAGTAGAGCCGCGCAATACCGCAAGAGGTTGTTGTTTGACCCCTCGATTTCTTCGTTTTACGCGTTCTTCAAACTGATCTTGAATTTCATCAGCAATACTTATGCTTTGCTCAAGGAAGGCATCTTGGTAGGCTCGAAGCGCTATAATTGTAGCTGGATTTGAAGCATCGAGCTCTTCGTAGTTACTTTCCCAATTATCTTCTAATAAGCGAGATGCATTTTCAAGTTGAGCTGTTTTATTCAAACGTTGGTCTTTTTCACCCATACCAAGGACAAAGCTTTCCGTGCCATATGCCGTACTATTACTACTGGCATTACAATGTATGGAAATGAATAGATCGGCGTTGGCTCTGTTGGCGATGACTGTTCTTTGGTACAATTCCACGAATTCGTTGTCTTCTCGTGTTATGATGACTTTAGTGTCTGGAAGGTTCTCCTCGATGTAAGTTTTTACGAGTATGCTCACGTCATAACTGACATCTTTCTCTTTATCGCTGTACCGCCCTGTTCCAAGGTTGCCTGGGTCTCTACCGCCATGGCCAGGATCAAGTACTATAATATTTACACCCTGGTCATCTTTGGTAAAAGGACGTGGGTTGAAGGCTGCAGCGACCGTCAAAAGAGCCGCTAGAGCAAATATTCTAATTCCTTTAAAACTTGGAGCCATCATACCAAGGTGCATCAACATTCGTTTTACCTTTGAAACTTACATGCAAAATACGTACCTGGGTGTATCAGCGTCTTTCCGCATTAGTTTTTTTGCTCACATTTTGTGCACCGTTTCTTTCGGTAGGACAGGATAAACCTATTGCCTATACCGCCAAGGATTCCATTACCTCAAATATCGATGCTGGAACGGTTGAATTATTCAATGAGGTGCATATCGATTTCGGAGAGATTCAGCTTGATGCTGGCTATGCCAAAATTTATTGGAACGACAACAGGGTGGAGGCAAGAGGCATTCTATCCAAGGATAGCATATGGGAACAACGTCCAGTTTTTAAAGACGGCGAGAGGACATTTTACATTGGTGAAATAGCATATAATTGGCAAACGGATAAAGCAATAATCACACAGGTATTGACTCAGGAGGGAGAGAATTTCCTCAACGGTCAGGCGGTAAAGAAGGTGGATTCGAATACCATGTACATGGCCGGGACCGGCTTTACGACCTGTTCGCATGAGCAGCCGCATTTTCAGATTAAGACGAATAAGAGCAAGGTGGAGCTGGGCGAGCGCATTATTACGGGCCCCGCGCACTTCGAGTTTTTCGGCATTCCCACACCGCTGATCATTCCTTATGGGTATTTCCCGACGAATATTGAGAAACCGAGCATTTCAGGTTTACTGATGCCGAGCTTTCAAAACAGTCCGACCCAGGGGGTAGGGATAGTGAACGGGGGCTGGTATTTTCCTATTAACGAATATTTCGATCTGGCCTTGCGTGGGGATTTGTACCTACGAGGCTCTTGGGCGTTGGGCGCCACGACGAATTACCGCAAGCGTTACAAATACAACGGCAATTTCAACTACCAGTACCGGTATCAAAAGCAAGGCTTGCCCATCTTCGAGCAGTTCGGGGGGTACAACATCACCAAGAATTTCTCCATTCGTTGGACGCACAATCAGGATCCCAAGGCGCATCCTACTCGCAAGTTTAGTGCCCAAGTCAATCTTCAGAACCCAAATTTTTTCAAGAATAGTGCGAATCCAGAGGACCTGTTGAGCGGGAACATGACGACCACGAACAACACGATGAATTCGAGCATTACCTACAATCAGAAATTGGGCGCGGCGAATTTGACGGTGAGTGGGAACCATAGTCAAAACAATGGTACACAAGCGTTTACTACCACGCTCCCGAAGGCGAGCTTGAACGTGCCACGCTTTTTTCCATTGAAGACGAACGACGGGAAAAGCCAGTGGTACGATAAGGTGGGGGTCAACATGAGTTCAGTGGCTGAGGGTCGATTGAAAGGGAATTTGGGGACCATCACGGAACAATTGGACACCCTAAATAATTACGATTGGCGCGATGTACTGGGCGATTATGGACAATATGGATTGAAGCACACGGCGTCGATCAGTTCCAATGCGACGCTCTTTAAGTACATCACGTTTAGCCCGAATGCCAACATTACCGAGCGCTGGTACTTCCAACAGTATGATTATACCTTCGATCCAACCCTGAACAAGGCGACGTTGACCGATACCATCCCCGGGTTTACTGCGGTGCGAGATTTTGGGATGAATGCTTCGTTCAACACGAAGATTTACGGGACTTTCCTCTTCTCCAGAGGTCCGGTGAAGGCGATGCGTCACATGATTACCCCACGTGCCACGGTTAATTACCGTCCGGATTTTGGGGCTGAACAATGGAATTATTACGAGAACTTCACGGATACTTTGGGCAACGAGCTGTATTACAACAGGTACAACGGATTCTTATACGGGTCGCCGGGTCGCGGTAGTAACGGGACAATCACCTTTAATTTGGACAATAACCTCGAAGCAAAGGTGGTGGACCGCGCGGATACCACAGGGGCGACGAAGAAGATCAGCATTTTGGAGCGCTTTAACGTGAGCACGAATTATAATATGAATTCGAGCAACGGGTATAATTGGAATGTGGTGCGCGTGACTGCGCAGAGCGCATTGTTCAACAAGAAATTGCGTTTGAGTTACCAGGGCCAATTCGACCCTTACGGCTACGACCAAAATGGGGACCGCATTACTGACTTAGCTTTTACGATGGGCCAAGCACCTTTGATCCACAGAACCTCGCAGTTTTCGGCGTCGACTCAGTTGCGCAGCAACCGGAAAAACAGCCGCCAGCCCATCATGTATGAGCAGCGGGGTGGGGCCTTCACCGAAGGAGATATTGATTATTACCATTACCCTGATGTGGTGGGACTGCGTTCGGATTGGGACGTGAATATTCGCTATGATTTCCGCATTGTGACGAATGTCGAAGAGGCTTTGGCCGGGGATGATGCGCCCCAATTCATGCATGAGTTTTCCGCACATTCTTTGAGCTTGAGCGGTTCGTACCAACCCACAGATCATTGGTCCCTTAACTACCAAACAGGGGTGGATATTGCCCAGCGCACGGCCGCCTTTACCACCATACGTGCCGTTCGGGATTTGCACTGCTGGCAGATGAATATCTCTTGGGTGCCGTTCGGAAATACGCGCTCGTATATGATCGGGATCAATCTGAAGAACCAGCAATTCCGACAGGTGAAGGCCCAGCGTCGCCGCACGGCCATCGATTTCTAGGCCAATATGCTTACCCAGTTCTCCATCATGCGTAAGCCCTCCGGGGTGAGGACGCTTTCGGGATGGAATTGGACCGCGAAAACTTTATCGGAAGGGCGCTCTATGATCATGGGGGCGCCATCGCTCAAGGCCACGGCACAGAGGCTCCAATCCTTTAAAGTATTGGGATCGACGGCCCAGCTGTGGTAGAGGCCCACCTGAAGGTTTTGAACGCCTTGCAGCAAAACACTTGGCGCACCCAATTCTAGCTCAGTGGTGCGTCCGTGCATCACGCCTTCTCGATTATATAAGGCGGCTCCGCTGTGCTCGGCCAAGGCTTGCATGCCTAGGCAAACGCCGAAGATGGGTAAGGTACCGTAAGCTTTGGCAATTATGGCCATGAGCTGTCCGCTTTCCGACGGGAGGCCAGGGCCTGGACTGAGCACCAAGCCGTGGAAGTGACTGAGGTCGAGTGAAAGAAGGTCGGGGTCGTCGTTGCGCAGGACGACGACGGTCATGCCCAATTGTTCCAAGTAATGAACGAGGTTGTAGGTAAAACTGTCGTAATTGTCAACGAGGAGGACTTTCATGCACGCAAATATGGGTTAAATTGGACCTTAATCATAGAACAAATACTCGATCACTCATGAAAAAAGCAGTTGAAGGAAAGGGCTTGGCGCCCGCTATCGGCCCATATAGCGCCGGCATTACCTACGGGGACATGATTTTTACCTCGGGTCAGATTGCGATGGATCCGCATACGGGGGAATTGGCTCTAGGACATTCCATTGAAGAAGAGACCGAGCGCGTGCTCAATAATTTGCAAGCGGTTCTGCTAGCGGCTGGTGCGGATTTATCCTGTGTCGTCAAGACGTCAATCTTTTTGAGCAGCATGGATCTATTCCCGAATGTCAACGAGGTATATGGCCGCTATTTCCAAGCGCCGTACCCTGCGCGAGAGACTGTGGCTGTGAAGACGCTGCCGAAAAATGTAAATGTTGAGATATCCTGTATTGCGATGCGGAAGCGTTAAGGATTCCGATGTAAATTGCACCCTCATTAAAAACACATCTTCATGGATTTTGACGTAATAGTTGTGGGCTCAGGCCCAGGTGGATATGTAACTGCGATTCGCGCCTCACAATTGGGCCTAAAGACTGCGGTGGTTGAGAAAGAAAACCTCGGTGGTGTTTGTTTGAATTGGGGTTGTATTCCAACCAAGGCATTGCTAAAGAGTGCCCAAGTATTTGAATACGTAAAACACGCAGAAGACTTCGGGATCAATATCAAGGAGTACGACAAGGATTTCGGCGCAGTAGTAAAGCGCTCACGTGAGGTGGCCAACGGTATGAGTGGCGGTGTCCAATTCTTAATGAAGAAAAACAAAATCACCGTTCTAGACGGCTATGGTACTGTTAAACCAGGCAAGAAAGTAGCGGTGGCCGCTGCAGATGGTAAAGAGACTATCTACAGCGCAAACCATATTATCATCGCCACTGGTGCTCGCTCACGCGAATTGCCAAACCTTCCACAGGACGGCAAGAAAATCATCGGGTACCGCCAAGCGATGACCTTGGACAAGCAGCCTAAGAAAATGGTTGTCGTTGGTTCGGGTGCCATCGGTATCGAATTTGCCTACTTCTACAACAGCATGGGCACAGACGTGACCATCGTAGAATACATGCCGAACATCGTACCGGTAGAAGATGAAGAAGTAAGCAAGCAGCTCGAGCGCAACTTCAAGAAAGCAGGCGTAAACATCATGACTAATGCTGAGGTTACGGGCGTGGATACATCTGGTAAAGGATGTACCGTGAGCGTGAAAACGAAAAAAGGCGAGGAGCAGATCCAATGTGATATCGTGCTTTCAGCTGTAGGTATAGCGCCAAACATCGAAGGCATCGGTTTGGAAGAAGTAGGCATTGCCACAGATCGTGGTCGCGTGATGGTCAACGACTACTACCAGACTACCGTTCCTGGCTACTACGCCATCGGTGATATCGTGAAAGGACCTGCGCTTGCACACGTAGCATCCGCCGAAGGTATTCTTTGTGTAGAAAAGATCGCGGGCATGCACGTTGAGCCTATCGATTACAACAACATCCCTGGATGTACTTACTGTTTCCCTGAAGTAGCTTCTGTAGGCTACACAGAGAAAGCAGCGAAGGAAGCAGGGTACGAGTTGAAGATCGGTAAGTTCCCATTCTCAGCCTCTGGTAAGGCTTCTGCCTCTGGACATAAGGACGGTTTCATCAAGGTGATTTATGATGCTAAATACGGGGAGTTGTTGGGTGCGCACATGATCGGTGCCAATGTAACAGAAATGATTGCTGAAGCGGTTGTTGCTCGTAAGTTAGAGACCACAGGTCACGAGATTTTGAAAACGGTTCACCCTCACCCAACCCTCAGCGAGGCCTTCATGGAGGCAACTGCTGCGGCTTATGATGAGGTGATTCACCTATAATATTGAATTAGGATTTTTTCCACGGCCGCCCCAACTTTGGGGCGGCTTTTTTGTTGCCTTGCTATGTCTACACTCGCAGTCCACATTGAAAATTTGAGCTTCGCCTTCGATACGGCGACCTTCCACTTTGGCGATGCCGAGGTGCGGCCGGGTGAGGTGGTGGTTTTATTGGGGCCAAGTGGGGCAGGAAAGAGTACTCTTATGCGGTTGTTACGCGGGGAACTAGATCCGTTAGAAGGGACTGTTCACATTGTGGGTGAGCCCGTGAAAACGCGTAAAAAAATCCTCGTTTTGGATGAAACCAAGGCGGGATGGGTACCGCAACTCGACGATCTTCAGCCCATGCTTACCGCCCGGGAAAACATTGCACATCATTTATTGCGTTTCGAGGAAGAGGAGCGTGAGCAGCGTGTGGAACATTTGGTTCGTGCCATGCAACTCCAAGGTCAAGACAAACTTCCTGTACGCTCCTTGAGCGGTGGACAGCGTCAGCGCGTGAGCATCGCAAAGGCCATGGCGAACCAACCGCCCGTACTGCTCATGGACGAGAGTCTAGCCCAGTTGGATTTGCGCACGAAGACCAGCATTCTAATTGATGTGAAGCAAATGGTGCGTGATGCACAGATAGCGGCCATCTTAGTATTGCACGATCCGAGCGATGCATTGATGATCGCAGACCAGTTGTGGGTGATTAAGGATGGTGCATTGGTGCAAAAAGGCAAACCAGAAGATATTGTCAAAGCTCCAGAGAGTCATGCAATTGCAGGTCTCTTTGACCACATTAATGTCGTGGCGAGCGCGGCGGAAATTCCAGGGCCCTGGCGTTTGGACGGGGAGGAGAAGTGGTTATTCGCCCATGAGTTGCCGGCCTTAGACGGAGCGGAGTTATTGGACAGCTACACCACACCCTCGGGAAGTTTGCGCCGCATTCGTTGGAACGGATACGAACTCCTCCAAAAGTAAAATGCCCCGCTCCAAAGGAACGAGGCATTTCTTAAGTACTCCAAAAATTATTACTTCACCTTATCAACGATCGCTTTGAACGCCTCAGGGTGGTTCATGGCTAAATCAGCCAATACCTTACGGTTCAATTCAATGTTTGCCTTCTTGGCTGCTCCCATAAACTGAGAGTAAGACATTCCGTGCAAACGTGCACCTGCGTTGATACGCTGGATCCACAATGCGCGGAAGGTGCGTTTTTTGTTCTTACGGTCGCGGTAAGCATACGTTAGACCTTTCTCTACCGCATTTTTAGCAACCGTCCA
Organism: Schleiferiaceae bacterium; assembly: GCA_022424815.1. Lineage (GTDB taxonomy): Bacteria > Bacteroidota > Bacteroidia > Flavobacteriales > Schleiferiaceae > UBA10364. Next base: position 10,435 of record JAKMGS010000060.1, read on the forward strand.
AACGTTTTTGCGACGACCAAAGTACCCTTTGGCGTGCTTCATCAATTTTTTTCTGCGCTCTCTTGAAGCTACAGCATTTACTGAACGTGGCATAATTGTTTAATTTTTTGTGAGAGGTACTTCTACTGTTACAAGAAGGTTTAGCTACCCGGCACAGGGTTATTAACTAACTCTGGGAATTACTTCATTCCCAATTGTTTCTTGATGTTCGCTTCGTCTGAAACGTCTACCAAGCCAGATTTTGTCAAACGACGTTTCTGATCTGTTGCTTTCTTCGTCAAAATGTGTGACTTGAAAGCGTGCTTTCTTTTGATTTTCCCAGAG
>JAKMGS010000152.1 GCA_022424815.1 Schleiferiaceae bacterium
CCGGTGAAAAAGAGGGTGTCGTTGGCTTGTAGGGTCAACTTTGGGGTAACTGGAGAGATGAACTCGCCGTTGCGGTAAATTTCTGCGAGGAAAAGATCATTAAGGTTTCTCAGGCCTGCAGCCCTTACGGTTTTTCCTTCCATCGTCCCGCCAGGAATGACTTTGAGCTCTGTCGTGTATTGACGGTTATATGGTAGGTCAGAGGAGTCGTTGTCTTGAGACCGCTTCAGTGCAATGGGGGCAAGGAGCATAGTCGTAACTAGTACAGCTCCTGTTACAATGAGACCTGGTATTAAAAAGTCCCAGAATTTGAAGCCTTCAATTCCGTTCTCAATCATTAGACCATTGAGTACAAGATTAGTAGAGGTACCTATAAGAGTGATGGTACCACCGGCTACGGCAGCGAAGGAGAGCGGCATCAAGAATTTGCCGACATTCCAACCGTTTTCTTGGGCTTTGGATTTGAGTAGCGGGATAAGTAGGGCGACTACCGGGGTGTTGTTGATGAATCCGCTAAGTGTTGCCGTGATGAGTGAGCTTTTGATCAGTACACCATTGAAGCTGTTTCCGAGAAGATCGATAATTCGATGGAAAGGCAGTGTTTTTTTAATCACGCCGGTCAGGGCAATCAGAGCCATCACGGTGAGGATGGAGGGGTTAATTGCAGTGGCGTAGATGTGCTTGATGCCCATGAATCCGGATAGGATCAGGATCAGGACGGGTGCGGCAAAGACGTGCATAGCTTTGAACCGGCCCCACATGAGGCCGAGCACAATGCATAAAAAAGCCACTACGTAGGCGTAATGGCTCAGTTCTGAAGTATGTTCAACGAGTTGCACTAAATCTAATCTGCCACGTATTTATTCCAAACTTTCTTCACAGGGTTAAAAACCGAACGTGAGAACGAGCGCCAAAAAATACGCAATTGCACCGAACGATGACGAACAAATAAGTGAATAAGTACGATCGCTATCGCATTTAGAACAATCATCAAGTGACTATCTAAGCGTGGAGCAAGGACTTTATTGGATACTACGAAGCCCGCAATCACCGTCATTATGAAGGTAGTGACACCGAAGTGCGAAAAGCCTTTATCTAATAGAACATGGTGCATATGTCTGCGATCTGCATTGAAAGGGCTTACTCCCATACTGATCCTAATAAGGAATACCCTCATAGTATCTGCGATGGGGTATCCTAAAATAAGAACCGCAACAATTACCGGGTTAAGGTTGAGGGATGCTACATGATTATTACTGCTATGGAGAAATTGCATGGCAAGGGTGGCTAACACGAAGCCAAGACCGAGGGAGCCTGCATCACCCAGGAAAATCTTTCTATTTTGAGAGAAGTTAAAGCCCATGAAAACAATGAGTCCCAGACCAATAAAGGTTAATGAGAAATAATATTCACCGCCTCCCATGAGCCTAGTTAAAAGGCCAATACTTAAAAGAGATGTTCCTGCAGAAAGACCATCGACGCCATCAATTAAATTCACGGCATTTACTAGATATACTACAGTGATAATGCTGAGCGCAATACCCAGCCATTCAGGAATGGCATGAATTCCGAAAAGTCCATGAAGATTATCTACATAGTTTCCTGAAGCTAAGATGTAGTATGTGGCTATGGAAAATTGGGCTAAAAATTTAATACTGCTTCGCAGATCTAAACGATCGTCTAAGGTGCCAAGCAAGACAATTAACGTTAACCCCAACCAATACGGCCGTGAATTGATCAACAGGTCACTATTAGAAAAGTAGAGAATCAATCCTAAGACTAAGTATGGGATGAAGATCGCGATTCCTCCTACCCGTGGGACTATTCTGGAATGTGAAGATCTGGAATTAGGTAGGTCGACAAGACCCAGCGTGGTACCAAAATCCATGAATAACCTTGCAAACAGTAGGACTGCCGCAATAAATGGTGGAACAAATGGATACAAGGCGTTACTCAAGCTATTGGATTTATGGTTTATTGGTAATGTAAAGGTACATTCTTAAAATAAATACATCAAGTATCTCCATTACCTAAGCATTAAGTCTCTAATGATTGTAGCTAATTTCGTGCCATAGGTTAACTGTTATATATTCGCTGACTAATCTCTTACTCCTTTTGAGCAATGGACATCTTTAAGATCACAGGAAAAAAGCTCGCCAATCAAGGCTTGCACCTTGACCGTTATGATTTTGACCGTCCTTGGGGAGGATTCTTTGTTCTGGATGAGTCACAAGCTCAAAGATTCGCAGATATTTACTTTGAGGGAATGGATGTGGAGCCGTTGCGTATTGGCGGGAAGTTGAGTCCGAAGATTCTGTTGGTAAAGCCAGAGGCGCGTTTGAGCTGGCAATACCATCACCGTCGTGCGGAGACCTGGCGCGTGATTGAGGGGCCAGTGGGAATTGTTCGCAGCGCAACGGATGAAGAAGGTGAGCTGGTCTCTTTTGGAATTGGCGAGACCGTAGTCTTGCAGCAAGGAGAGCGTCACCGTTTGATAGGTTTGGAGCACTGGGGTGTGGTCGCTGAATTTTGGCAGCACACTGATCCGGACCATCCATCGGATGAGAATGACATCGTTCGTGTTCAGGACGATTACGCTCGGAAGTAATTACAACCTTTTATCGACGAGATTGCGAGGGAGAATGCCCTTGAGATCATAGACTACTCGGTTCTTGGAGGTGGCGATGTTGAGCCCTTTGAAGGCGTCATGCGCTACCGCTAGGAGGATCGTTGGGTATTGGTTGAGGTCTAGGGTTTCTAGGAGGTCGATGCCGTATTCGTTTTTAGCTTGGACAGGATTGGCTAGAGGGTCGTAGACGTCGACTTCTAGACCGAAGCTTGTCAGCTCGTTATAGACATCAATGACTCTGCTATTTCTGGTATCTCCTGTATTTTCTTTGAAGGCAAGACCTAGTATGAGGGCTCTGCTGCCCTTGACCGGGAGGTCTTTTTGGTGCATGAGTTTGACGATGCTGCTGGCGACATGGAGGCCCATGCTATCGTTGATGCGGCGGCCGGAGAGGATGACTTGGGGGTCGTGTCCTACTTCTTGGGCTTTGTGGGCGAGGTAGTAAGGGTCGACGCTAATGCAGTGGCCGCCGACGAGCCCTGGTTTGAAGTGTAAGAAGTTCCATTTGGTTTGAGCGGCGGCGAGGACCTCCCCCGTGTCGATATCCAGTTTTTCGAAGATGAGGGCGAGCTCGTTCATGAAGCTGATGTTCACGTCCCTTTGGGCGTTTTCGATGGCCTTGGCTGCCTCGGCCACTTTGATGCTTGGGGCGAGGTGGGTACCGGCTTCGATGATGGTGAGGTAGAGCTGGTTTACTTGGTTTGCGGCGTCGGGGGTGGAGCCGGCGGTGACCTTAAGGATGTTTTTGAGCTTGCGGACTTTATCTCCTGGGTTGATGCGCTCGGGGCTGTAGCCTACGGTGAAATCTTGGTTGTAGGTGAGGCCGCTGGTTTGTTCAAGGATGGGGACGCAAACTTCTTCGGTGCAGCCAGGGTAGGTGGTGCTTTCGTAGATCACTAGGTCGCCGGGGTGGAGGTGTTGGCCTGTGGTTCGGCTCGCTTGGATTAGTGGGTCAAGGTTGGGGCTTTTGTCCGGGTTGATGTCGGTGGGGACAGTGATGATGAAGGTGTTGCAGGCGCTGAGGTCGGCGGGGTTGGACGAGATGCGAAGGCGGGTGGTGAGGGCGTGGGGTAATTGGTCCCCCTCCAACTCATTCGTAGGATCAATACCACTGGCAATGCGATGGGCCTTTTCGGCATTCGTATCGAACCCGAGGACGTCATAATGCTCGGCGAACGCGACGGCGAGGGGCAGGCC
>JAKMGS010000153.1 GCA_022424815.1 Schleiferiaceae bacterium
GCAGCTTCTATTTCATTTGATATCAAAAAATCTACAAATGGGGCTGCGCTTCCTACAATTTGTGAAAACTCTGGGTGGTGGATTGAGACTAGGTCTATGCAAGTCAATAAGCCTGCATTTTGAGCTCGTTTTAGAACCTCTGCCGCATTTGTCGTTTTATCCTCTATTAATTGGTCGAGGTCACGTAATAATGTAAGATAGCCGAGATAAAAAATGCGGGCAGATGTGCCATTAAATGTTCCCTCAGGAAAATCGTCAATGGTTAGCGTATCGTTTGCGCCACCTTGATAAAAAAATGTTCTGCTTTGTCCTGCTACCGACATTACATGAGTATGGGCTGTTGCGATGCCAGCCTTAGATTTTAGTCCAGAAGTAGGAAGACCAAGAAGATGGCATTCGCTCAGAATGAACTCACCATACTCATCTTTTCCAATGGCGCCCATGGGATATAAAGACAAACCGGTTTCAAGCTTTGCAAGTGTCGTGATGACGTTGGCGGCTCCACCTCCTACTCCACGGACCTGAGTTCCAATACGCACCAATTCGCTTTCGTTTGGCCAACGATCTACATCATGAACTAAATCCACGATCCAATTACCTGCACAAATTATACCTGAACGATCTGTCATTGGACATTTACGTATTTGGACACACCTTGTTCACGTGCATGATTTAACCAACAGTATTTCATTTAAAATACAATACGTCTTGAACTGAATTTGTGGTTCCCGCTTTGAGAGCTGCACTAAGAATAGCGTGATGGTCGGCAGCCTCCTGAGGGCTTACACAGCCAAAGCCATTGGCGTTACCACCTGCCAACTCATCGACAAATGCTGCCCACATTTGTTGAATCGCGTCCGCAAAGCCAAATTCAAAAATTCCCCCAGTAATTGCGGGGAAGAGACTTTCGAAGCCTAAGTCTTCCACGCTCCAAACCCCAGCACCACCCGCATATGTCATAAACTGCCATTGGCGCGGGTTTTTGGTAGAGAAGTAGGCACTTTTCTTTGTACCCAGAACGCGGATACTCCACGTATTCGAATGACCTGGTGCAATCCTCCATGTTTTTAGAACAATTGGAAACCCATCTCTATCGTCATCCACCTGCCCTGAAATCGTCGCATTATCCCATGTTTCGCATGGCACCGTATTGCCTTGAACATCAACACGAGTTGGGAAACGATTGACGAGCGACGCTGAAACCCTGCTTGGCTTCCAACCCAGGCGCAAGGGCACATGAAGCACGTGCATCCCTAAATCTCCCATGCAGCCATAAGCACCATTCGTATCAACCATTCTTTTCCAGTTGATCGGTTTATCGGGGTTCAGATCAGAAGAATGAAGAAAAGCAGCTTCTACTTCAATGATGTCACCAAGATCATTTCCCCGTACAAAATTAATTAACTTCTGCGCTCCAGGAAAGAATGGCATTTCCGAAGAGCAACGAACCAAGCAATCAGGATGGGCCAATATTGATTCTTGGATTTGGCGGTTAGCGTCTGCATCTATGCCGAATGGCTTCTCACCCAAGAGATGTTTTCCAGCAGACAAAATATCTGGATATATGTTGTGGTGAAGATTGTGGGGTACGGCACAATATACAGCCTCAACAGTTTCATTAGCCAAAAGTTCACGGTAGTCTGCAGTGACCTGTTTGACTGATGGAACGTTAGCCGAAAACCAATCAGTAAGCAGGGGGTTCAGATCACAAACTGCAACGATTTCAGGGCGCGCTTTAGTGTCTGTTAAATGAAACCACCGAGCAGCAGCTGAGGCGAACTCCCTTCCCATCAGACCGCAACCAATCACACCGAATTTGATAATGCGTGTCACGAAATCAAACTAAATGCATTGGGTCCGGATAAGCCGTCGTGAACGACGGCCATCAGTGCCTTTGTCATTCCAGATGGGTTCGTATGATGTATCACGTTGCGCCCATATACAATGCCCCTTGCCCCTTGCTCCATCAAAGCGGAGGTTCTAGTTAAAATCTCTTCATCAGAAACTTTGCCACCACCCCTGACCAGAACTGGGATGCCCTGAGCGATCTCGATGACTTGATGATAATCTGCAACTTCATCGCAAGGATCAGCCTTAATGATATCTGCACCAAGTTCCACAGCTTGACGCACTAAAGATAATATTTTGGTGATGTTACCATCAACCATATAGCCTCCCCCAGCCTTTGCATTATCTTGCATAACAAGGGGTTCGACCATAAGCGGCATTCCAACCTTCTCGCAAGCCCGCTTTAATAGGTTAATATTTTTGATACAGGCCTCGTGCAACTCAGGCTGATTGGGCAACATCAGGAGATTTACTACAACGCAGGCCGCGTCAAGCATGATGGCTTGTTCTACAGCATCCTCGATGATGACCGAAAAAAGCTTCTGTGGCAGAGGGTTCCCGTAGACATTGGCAATGTCTGTACGTAACACCAAGGCAGGTCGTGCTTTGCCTGAGATTGCTTGTAGGATTGGCGCTGTACCCGGTGGAAGTTGAATTGCATCCGGTTCGGCATCAGCGACGATTCTGATAGCATTGTGCATATTTTCTATTCCATTAAGAAAGCCCGGCTCGTTGAACATGCCATGATCGATTGCTACATCAAAGCAATTTCCTGATGTGCCAAATAGCCGTTTCATGCGTGCTGACTTCATTTGAAATACTCCTTATTTATTATCCTAATTTAAAGCACATAGCGGATCTGGCTGAAAGATAAATATGTTAAGCCTATATGCAATCATACCGAAATTTTATAAATACTTGTCCTTATGTTTTTTAACTTGCACCCTTGCTAAAATGTAGCCGTACGTCCGTTTGAATATTAAATATTCTTTGTTCAATTTTAGTCATGTTTGGGAACAACAATTGCGCGAACTTCACCCTTTGGTGGGGGAGAAGAAATTGCAAGTGCGACCTCCTCTAGAGAGATAATCCGGCTTATCAGGGATGAAACATTTATTGTACCATCTGCAATCATTTTCGCAGCCCGCTCGTGGGTAAAAGGATTGAGGAAACTAAAGTGCATCTGGATCTCTCTGAACAGCATATCAAATGGTTCGATTGGTACCTGTTCGCCTTGCGATATTACACCGAGAATGACTACCCGCCCTCCACTTCGCGCAAGTTTATGTGACAAGGTCACGGTAGCACTAACGCCCGCACATTCGACAACAAGATCGGCACCTTCTGGCCAAATATTTCTTACTTCACTCTCAGTACCAACAGCATAATCTGCGCCTATATTGAAGCCTAATACTTGCTTTTCTGGGCTTCTGGTCAATAACAAAACCTCAGCGCCTGCAAGTTTAGCTAGTTGCACAGCCATCAGACCAATAACACCACCGCCGATAACTAGCACGGTTTCACCCTCGCGTGCAGCACCCATGTCCATACCGTGCAAAGTACAGGCAAGTGGTTCGCAAAATGCACCATGTAGTGGATTTATTTCATCGGGCAGCACAACCGCCTTTGACGCCGGAAAAACACAAAACTCGGCAAATCCACCATCACGGTGAATACCTGTAGCAAGATTATTAGGGCATAGATTAACCCGACCGCGCTGGCACTGACTGCAGGCGCCACACCAAGTATTCGGATCGCACGTAACTCGCGCGCCCTCAGCGATGTCTGTCTCACCACTATCCACCACGATACCTGAAAATTCATGGCCTAGAATTTTTTCAGGGACTGAGGGAAACTCGCCATGATAAAGATGCCGATCAGTGCCACAGATTCCAGCCGCTTCAACCTTGATCAAAATCTCATTTTTGGCTG
>JAKMGS010000061.1 GCA_022424815.1 Schleiferiaceae bacterium
CCTTGGGATACTGCTCTTTGAGGTAGGCGATCCAACCCATCAGGGCGCTTAGGGGGGTGCCGATCTGGTGGGCGGTTTCCTTTGCCATACCGGTCCACACTTTGTTTTGCTCGCTGCGGCGCGCATTGGAAAAGGCCATATAGCTGATGAGCATGTAGATGCCTATGACGGCCAGTAGGATGAGCGGGTAGAGGCGGAGTTTGGTCAGCAGGTTGGAGCCTTTGTAGTAAAGGTAGTTGGTTTCGCGATCCGCAAACTTATTTTCTAGAACCTCTCCTGAATTCTTAAATTCCTCCAGTTTCCGCTGTAGGTATTTCTCAGGATTGGATTCGGGCACATTTAAATTCCTATGGGCAATAATCTCCCCTTCACTATTCGTAAGGATGACTGGAATGGTGGTGTTATCCTGAATGATTTGGGTATAAAAGCTAAGGTTTGAATCATCTTCGGCGAAGAAAACCCCTTCGATAGCTTGGGCCCATAATTTGATTTTGCGTTCCTCCTCATTTCGTAATTCCCCTAAGAAAGACTCGGTATACAACAGTGATGCGAATCCTATGATGGTTCCAAAGGAAATAATGGCAATTTTCCACCAAATTTTACGTGTATATACATCGCTGTTCATGACTACTAAACTATGGTTTCTTTGCTACATTTGTCCTCTATGTCGAACGCTTTAGTCATCATACCTACCTACAACGAGATTGAGAACATCAACAAGATGTTAGATACGGTTATGAATCTAAACGAACGCTTTGATGTTTTAATTGTTGATGACGGTTCTCCAGACGGAACGGCAGAGGTTGTTAGAGACAAAATGGAAACATTTAAAGGTCGCATACATTTAGAGGAGCGAACGGGAAAATTAGGATTAGGAACGGCCTATATCCACGGGTTCAATTGGGCACTTGAGCGTGACTATCAATATATCTTCGAGATGGACTGTGATTTTTCCCATGATCCAAATGATCTCGGGCGTCTGAAAAAGGCATGTGAAGATGGGGCTGATTTATCCATTGGATCTCGTTACGTCAAAGGGGTAAATGTGGTGAATTGGCCTATGAGTAGGGTATTACTTAGCTACTTTGCCTCGGTTTATGTTCGATTCATTACTAGGATGCCCATTCAAGATTCTACTGCTGGTTTTAAATGTTACCAGCGAACTACATTGGAACGCATTAACCTTGATAAGATTAATTTCGTGGGATATGCCTTCCAGATCGAGATGAAATTCAAAGTATGGAGGCATAAAATGTCAATCGTAGAGGTGCCAGTAATTTTCACGGACCGTACCGAAGGACAATCTAAAATGTCAGGCGGTATCATCAAAGAAGCCATATTTGGCGTCATCAAACTCAAGCTTAAGAGCTGGTTTCAAAAATCTCATTAACACGACACACAGTGATGTTAAAATCATACCTCATTAAAAACGCACGAATGGTCAATGAGGGAGATATCCTTGAAGGAGATCTTCTCATTGAAAATGGACGAATTTCCAAGATTGACACGAGTATTGGTCCAAGAAACTCAAACATCAAAATCATTGATGCAGAGGGTAAATTTTTAATCCCAGGGGTGATCGACGATCAAGTACACTTTCGTGAGCCTGGATTAACGCATAAGGGCGATATCGCATCAGAGAGTGCGGCAGCTGCAGCGGGTGGAATCACTTCTTACATAGAGCAGCCCAATACCAAGCCTGCGGCAACTACTATTGAAGAGTTGGAGAAGAAATATAGCCGTGCGGCTGAGGTAAGCTTGGCGAATTACAGCTTCAATATGGGAGCGACTAACGATAATCTCGAAGAACTCAAGCGTGTATCTAAGACCGATGTCGCGGGGATTAAAATCTTCATGGGATCTTCGACAGGAAATATGTTGGTGGATGCTCAGAAAACGTTGGAAGGTATTTTCCAATTGGACCATCAACTCATCACCCACTGTGAAGACGAGGTAACGATTAAGGCAAATCTTGAAGCGGCCAAAGCACAGTACGGGGACGATATTCCGATGAGTATGCACCCAAAAATTCGCAGCGAAAAAGCTTGTTTGCTCAGCTCCAGAACAGCGGTAGAAATGGCTAAGAAATACAACAGTCGTTTGCACGTATTTCACATTTCAACAGGGGTAGAGACAAAGCTATTCTCGAATAAAAAGCCTTTGGCAGAGAAGCGAATCACGTCTGAAGTTTGTGTGCATCATTTATGGTTTGACGACAGCCAGTATGATAAGAAAGGAAGTTTGATTAAGTGGAACCCGGCAGTGAAGACGGCCGAAGACCGTGATCTCTTGTGGAAGGCCCTATTGGATAATCGCATTGATGTGATTGCCACAGATCATGCTCCGCATACAAAGGAGGAGAAAGCTAATGCCTACCTAAATGCTCCATCAGGCGGTCCTTTGGTGCAGCATGCACTTCCTGCCATGATGCAGAAGGTACACGACGGGGTGATGAATATAGAAACCTTAGTACAGAAGATGTGTCATAACCCCGCTATATTGTTTCGCGTGGAAGATCGCGGTTTTTTGCGCGAGGGATATCATGCGGACTTGGTATTAGTAGACCCTAATCGACCTTGGAGTGTGAACAAAGACAATCTGCTATATAAATGCGGTTGGTCACCATTTGAAGGTACATTGTTTAAAAGCCGAGTCACACATACGTTTGTTGGTGGACACCTCGTTTATAAGGATGGACAGATAGATCCGCTTGTTAAAGGATCGAGATTAAAATTCAACCGATAAATGATACTGCGAAGGTTCTTAATTATTTGTGGCCTTTTCACCGCATTTGTATCTTGTCATTCAAGTAGTACTAAGATTCCCAATGATATACTATCTCCGGAGGAATTACTGCCTATAATGGTCGATGTTCATGTGGTGGAAGGTGCAAGAAATGGTGCCTTGATTCTAGGTGATACCAACGGCATTGAAGACTACTACGCCAAGATTTACGAGAAACACCAAATTACCGAACAACAGTTCAAAGAGACCTTTGCTTTTTATAGTTCACACCCTGATATTTTCATTCCAATTTATGAGGCTGTATTAGATTCTTTAAAGATCAACGGCGAACTATTGGGACGCAGAGGTGTTGAAGCTGATTATGACTAAAGTTGTTTTTGCCTCATTTTTCTTTTGTTTATGCAGCATCTCTTTGTGTGCTCAGGAACGCGGTATCAAACTTTGGGTGAGCGGAGCAGATACCTACCCAACAACATTGGCGTACGATATTATGGATGCTTCCGGGAACCGTATTACTGCGGATTTTGTACCCCTTAAGGATGCCAAGACTCCTGTAATTATCCCTGTTGATTTAGAGGGTAAGTTTGGTATGGTCATCTATGAGGACTCCAATGAAAACGAAGAATTGGATATGGGCGTCTTTGGACAGCCAACGGAGCGTTATGGATTTAGCAATGGAGCCTGGAAGTTTTTAGGCCGCCCGGAACACGCGGAAACTTTGGTGGCTCCAAAAGGAAATTGGACCGAACTGCGAATGACCTTAAAAAGCGTGATGGACTATTAAAGTTCGTCTAGGAACGCTTCAATCATCTCTGAAAATGCTTCGCGCGCTTCCGCGTGCACCCAGTGACCGGCATTGGCTATGGTCTTAATCTCAGCCTGAGAGAACAAATCGTAGATATGGTCGTGATCTGCCGGCTCAATATAGCCGCTCATGCCTCCCGCGACGAACAGCGTGGGCTGGTCGTAATACCCGAATTCAAGGGGCTCGCCGACAAAGGCAATCTGGGCTTCTAAAGCATTGAGGTTAAATCTGAAGGCGAAGGAACTCTTATCCGTGCGGTACATGCTCTTTAAGAAAAACTGGCGAATGCCCGCGTTCGAAACGGTGCGGGAGAGTTGTGCTTCCGCGTCTGAACGCTTTTCTACCTTGGCAAAATCGATGGATTTCATGGCATCGATGTAGCCTTGATGGTGCACCGGGTAAGCCTTTGGGGCGATATCTACCACGATGAGTGCCCGAACGCGTGCAGGTCGAGATACGGCAAAGTGCATGGCCGTTTTTCCACCCATACTGTGTCCCAAGAGCACAGCACTTTCAATATTGTGCTGGTCTAAATAGGCTTCAAGGTCCGCGGCCATTGCATCGTAATTGTGCTCGGCCATATGTGGGCTGCGCCCGTGATTTCTCGCATCTACGGCATGCACCTGCCAACCAAGATTGGCCCAGTGCTTGGCGTGTGTGGCCCAATTATCTCCCATGCCGAACAAGCCGTGCAAAATGATTAAGGGCGCTCCTTCGCCGTAGATTTTCGAAAACAATGGGGTTACTTCCATGCCGTCGGATTCAAGCAATTCAAGTATTGTTGAATGGTGTTGTGCAATCCCAGATAAAGGGCATCAGAAATCAAGGCATGACCTATGCTCACTTCGTCGAGATTGCCGTGTAACTGCTGTCCGAAATAGGCCAAATTCTCTAAGCTGAGGTCGTGACCCGCATTCACGCCCAGGCCGATGCTCTTGGCGAAGGCTGAACTATCCACAAAGGGTGCCACAGCGGTCTCTCGGTTTTTTGAATATTGTACGGCATAGGATTCCGTGTACAGCTCAATGCGGTCTGTGCCAATGGCCTTTGCAGCCTCGATCAATGTTCGGTCGGTTTCAATAAAAATTGAGGTTCGAATACCTGCGTTTTTGAAGGTTTGGATCACCTCGGTCAAAAAATCTTTGTGGGCAATGGTATCCCAACCGGCATTGGAGGTCAGTACTCCCGGTGGATCAGGAACTAGGGTGACTTGCGCTGGTTTGTGCGCAAGAACCAGGTCTATGAATTCCTTATTGGGGTAGCCCTCGATATTAAATTCGGTGGTAATTGCTGGGGCCAATTCCGCTACGTCGCTATACCGAATATGGCGTTGGTCCGGGCGAGGGTGTACGGTGATGCCTTCCGCACCGAAGCGCTCGCAATCTAATGCCACCTGCAAGACATTGGGCACATCGCCCCCTCGTGCATTGCGCAAAGTCGCGACTTTATTGATGTTGACGCTCAGTTTTGTGTGATTGTTCATGGGTGCAAAACTAAAGAAAAGACCTATGTTTGTGTAAGAATGTTGCAAGAATCCATACATACCGAACCCATTAGTCCATTGCGCCCTTCGGACAGCATTGTCGAGGCCTTGGATCACATGGAAGAATGGAAGCTGGCCCACCTGCCTCTGGTGGACGCCGGAGGAACGTATTTGGGTTTAATCAGCGAGGATGCGCTATTGGCTGCAGCGAACGACCGCGCCAAGGTACATACCGTTCTCAACCCTGCCTTTGCTCCCAGCGTATTGCCTAAATCCCACGCCTTCGTAGTTATGGATGTTTGTACGCGAGACCGCATCACCATCATCCCTATCGTCAATACGAAAGGACTCTATGAAGGTGCTCATTTACTCACAGATGTTTTAGAATTCTTCCGCGGCACGCCGGCCTTGTCCCAGCCCGGGGCTATATTGGTGTTGTTCGCCCCGCTTTCTACCTACAGTTTAGCAGAAATTGCAAGTGTTGTGGAGCAAAACGACGCCAAGGTGTTGGCGACTTGGTTAACACAGACTAAGGCGGCATCTGATATCGAAATAATGCTGAAAATCAATGTAGAACACAGTGGCCCCATTGTTCAGTCCCTCCAGCGCTACGGCTACGAAATAGGCGGTATCTTTGGGGATAAGAACTTTGATGAAGATTACCAGCAACGGTATGACCATTTGATGAATTATTTGAAGTACTGATGAGAATTGCATTATTCGGTCGCGCCCCAAAACCCGCGAACCTTCCTTACGTGGAGGTGGTGTTGGAGAAGCTCGTGGAAGAAGGAGTGGAGTTCTCCGTGTATCATACTTTGCGTCAAGCTTGCGATGACATTGTCAAAGAAGAATTCAAGGAGGTCCAATTCTCTATCTATTCCAACGAGGAAGAATTGGCCCAGTTTGATCCACATTTCCTCATCTCGCTTGGCGGTGACGGTACCATCCTCGAAGCCACGGTACTCATTCAAAGCAAAGACATTCCTATTCTCGGCATCAACATGGGCAGATTAGGATTCTTAGCGAACGTTGCGAAAAGTAACATCGTCACCTCTTTAGACGCCCTTTTCACAGGAAGATTTCAGTTAGATTTTCGTAGCCTCTTACAGGCAAGGAGTTCTTCTTCTCATGTTATGAAGCCGAACTTTGCCTTGAATGAAATTACCATTGCCCGTAAGGAAACTACGAGCATGATTACGGTACATACCTACCTCAATGGCGCGTATTTGAACAGCTACTGGGCCGACGGTTTAATCATCAGCACACCTACCGGTTCGACCGGCTACAGCTTGAGTTGTGGAGGTCCTATTATCATGCCGAACAGTGAAAACTTTGTACTTACACCTATTGCACCGCACAATTTAACTATGCGTCCATTCGTTATTTCCGACAATAACACCTTACGCTTGCGCGTAGAAAGCAGGGAAAATGAATTTTTAACATCATTGGACAGTCGTATGCATAGCTTTGATACGGAAACGGAGCTTTTCGTGCAGAAGGCGGATTTCAGGATTGCGTTAGTACAAACTGAATTACAAGATTTTCCTTCCACGCTTCGTAATAAACTAAGCTGGGGACTGGACCACAGAAACTAAATGAAATTACGCACCCTCTTACTTGCGGCTTTTCTTGGCATAAGCACTTCTATGCTGGGCCAATTCTATGAGCTCGGCCTCGGCGGCTCTGGTACCCTGTTCCACGGCGATGTGGGCGCAGTGGGTACTGCGGCTCAAGGCGCGTACGGATTCACTCCGAACCAACCCGCTGCTCAAATCACCCTCCGTCGCCAATACAATTGGCATTGGGCTACCCGCCTGAACTATACCCGTGGCTATCTCAGTGGCATGGACGCTTGGGCAAAGGACGATTGGAAGCAGGATAGGGATCTGGCCTTTCGTACGGAGGTTTCTGAGATTTCTTACATGACGGAATTCAACTATTGGCCGTACGGTACGGGCACCAAATTCAAGCAATCCTTCTACCTATTTGCAGGAATTGGGCTCACTCAATACAACCCTCAAGGCGAGTATGAAGGTCAATGGTACGACTTGCGACCGATGGGTACGGAGGGGCAACAGACGGACCTGAACGACCAGCTTTTCTATGGAACCACCACTCTTACAGTGCCCATGGGTTTCGGTTACCGCCGAAGTTTGGCCCGTGATTGGAGTATGACGGCTGAGGTGGGATGGCGTTCGTATGGGTCCGATTATTTGGACGATACCAGTGGCGATTATGTAGATGCACTAGATTTGGTGGAGGAGCGAGGCGAATTGGCCGCGTATTTTTCAAATCCGGGAAATGTACCTTATCAAAGTGGATTGGCTAGAGGGAATGCACAATCGAAGGATTGGGCTATTTTTGCAGGGATAACAATTTTTTATAATCTAAGCCCCAAAGATGAGCGCTGCAGTGGATTCTAGTGTTTACAGAAAAAATCGACTCAAAGTAGGTCTTGATCCTGACCATATCCCTGAGCACATTGCTGTAATCATGGATGGTAACGGTCGATGGGCTAAGAAACAAGGTTTCATCACTCGTGTGAGAGGTCACGAAGTAGGGGTTGAGGCCTTACGTAAAATCACCACTGCTTCTGCGGAATTAGGATTAGGATTCTTAACTGTTTACGCTTTCTCCACTGAAAACTGGAATCGTCCCAAGTCTGAAGTAGATGCATTGATGAATATATTAATGACGGCATTGGAAAAAGAATTGCCTACGTTAATGCAGAATAATGTGCGCTTAAAGGCCATAGGGAATGTTGATTTATTGCCTACAAAAGCAAATAAAAAGTTAATGTCAGTGATTACTGCTACATCCAAGAATGATGGGTTAACTTTGACGCTTGCTTTGAGTTATGGCTCTCAGGATGAAATGGTGCAAGCGGTTCGTAAAATTGCCCATGAAGTAGCTAACGGAGCATTGGTTCCAGAAGATATTTCGGAAGCACATATCGAGAACTCACTCTTCACAGCGGGCATGCCCAGTCCGGATTTAATGATTCGAACCAGTGGAGAACAGCGCATCAGCAACTATTTGCTTTGGCAATTGGCTTACGCGGAGTTGTACTTTACCCCCATCCTTTGGCCGGACTTTGATGCACAGGGGCTATATGATGCCATTGCTGCCTACCAGAAAAGAGAGCGCAGATTTGGTCAAACCTCTGAACAACTAACGGATAAGTAACAGCATGAAGCGTACCCTTTGGGCCTTATTACTAGTGTTTTCAGCACTTGTTTCTCGTGGACAAATTGTGACCACAGGAGATTTCAATTTGATACCGGGCATTGATTATGAAGTAGGCGGTATTACCGTCAGTGGTACGAAGGATTTGGATCCTAATGTCGTGATCATGTTGACCAACATTCGCGTGGGAGACCAGATTCAATTTCCTGATCCTGCTATTTCTGAGGCTATTCGTACACTGTGGCGTCAACAACTTTTTGAGGACATCACCTTCCGTGTGACCAATAAAACGGGAAACAAGGTGTTCTTGGACATCTATTTGAAGGAGCTTCCAAAGCTTAGTAAATACTACATTGTTGGGGTTAAGAAGTCGTGGAAAGACGACTTGCGTGAAGAATTAGGCCTTCGTGCTGGAAAAGTCGTAAACGACAACTTGCTCGTGATGAGCAATAATAAGATTGAGCAATACTTCAGAGAAAAGGGCTACCTCAACGCTAGTGTAGATATCGTTCAGGTTGTCGATTCTAACTTCAATCATGCCGTTGTTTTAGGGTTTAAAGTGAATCCTGGGGAACGCGTGAAGATTAATGAAATAGTATTCCATGGTAATGAAGCAGTCAGCGATAAGGTCCTGCACAAATCCATGAAGAATACCAAAATGAAAGGCAAGGCTGTCTTCAAAGTATCTAAGCTTCGAAAGAAAGAGTATCGTGAGGACCTGGATGCAATTGTATCTAAATATAACAGTATGGGTTATAGAGATGCAAGAGTGGTTTCGGATACATCTTATGCCATTGATGATGAACTATTAAATATCGAGATCACGGTAGAGGAGGGACGTAAATTCTACTTTGGTGACATTACGTTTGTTGGGAATACGAAATACGATACGCCAATCCTCAAAAGCATATTGAAAATAAACAGAGGCGATATCTACCACAGTCAACATTTGAACGAACGCGTGAGCTTCGATCCAAACGGGAATGATGTGGCTTCCATTTACTTGAACAATGGGTACCTTTTTTCACAAGTCGTTCCTGTAGAGAAAAATGTACACAACGATACCATAGACATAGAGATTCGAATTCAAGAGGGACGTCAGGCGACCATCAGAAAGGTTAGTGTCACCGGTAATGAGCGAACCAATGATCACGTTGTATACCGTGAGGTTCGAACTAAACCTGGAGATCTTTTTTCGAAGGCGATGATTCAGCGTACCATTCGAGAATTGGCCCAGCTAGGTTATTTCGATCAAACACAGATTGGTGTGAATCCAGTACCGGATCCTCAAACGGGTACGGTGGATTTGGAATACACGGTGGTGGAGCGTTCAACCTCTCAACTTGAATTACAAGGAGGTTGGGGTGCCGGCCGAGTCGTAGGGACCTTTGGGTTGAATTTCAATAACTTCTCGGCACGAAACATCAATAACAAACGCGCTTGGCAACCATTGCCGACAGGTGATGGACAAAGCATCAACTTGCGTGCGCAGTCGAACGGTTTGTACTTCCAGAGCTACAACGCCTCGTTTACCGAGCCGTGGTTGGGCGGTAAGAAACCGAACAGTTTCACAGCCACCATTTACCACAACGTTCAAAGCAACGGGGTGCGTGCGAACGACCCGAACCGCCAGAGCTTGTACATTACCGGGGTAAATTTCGGATTAGGACAGCGTTTGAAGTGGCCGGATGATTACTTCACTCTCTATCAAGGCTTAGAATTCCGTCGCTTTAATTTGGATAACTTCCCTACTGGGTTCTTGAACTACAACAAAGGGATCTCCAACAACGTGAACTATAAGTTTACCTTAGGACGTAACAACACCGACGTGCCCATTTTCCCAACGCGCGGTTCGCAGTTGAGCTTCGCAGCGGAATTGACCCCGCCGTTTAGCATGTTCAATAAGGATATTGATTACAAGAGCTTGAGCAGCGAGGAGCGCTTCAGATTGGTGGAATACCACAAATGGAAGTTGAATGCAGATTGGTTTGCACCGATCACCTCTAAGTTCGTCATCCGCACCCATGGGGAATTTGGATACCTCGGTTCGTACAATAAAGATTTGGGCTTGCCGCCGTTCGAACGCTTCTATGTGGGAGGTGATGGTTTGGCCAATTTCGTGATCGACGGCCGTGAGATCATCGGTCTGCGCGGGTACCAAAACAACTCTATCACCCCAGTAGGAGGTGGTGCCCTGTACAACAAATACATCCTTGAATTCCGATACATCCTCGCCAACAACCCGTCGGCTCAGGTATTCCCATTGGCGTTCTTGGAAGGAGGAAATAACTACGACAATTTCTGGGAATACCGTGCGTTTAACTTGAAGCGTAGTGCTGGAGTTGGTTTGCGCATCTTCATGCCTATGTTTGGTTTGATGGGAGTGGACGTTGCCTATGGCTTCGATCCTATGCCGAACGGT
>JAKMGS010000154.1:0-462 GCA_022424815.1 Schleiferiaceae bacterium
CCCTTACGTATTATATATTACGTATTACCAATTAAACATTACGACTTACACCTTACGTCTTACCCTTTAACCCTCACCCTAGGATGCTCCTGGGGTGTTTTTGTATTGAGAGGAAAAATATCAAAATGAATTAGTACTATGACCCAAACCTTTCCCAAGAGACCCTCGAAACCTACCAAGGCTACAGTCTTCAAGTCTTCACCTCAGGGCGTATCAAACTGTCCTTCACATCACTCACAGATACAGGAATGAGTACTACGCAGTACGCCCTAATCGCTTCAGTGAGGCCTATGCCAAACAGCCCGCTGCTCTATTGTATTACGGACTGTTTTCCGCACATCCTCTGATGGGTCATAGATCGCGACTGTATAGCCAGCTTGCGCAAATACTACCGCCCAACCCTGTCCAATTAATCCACCTCCAACAACTGCGATTTTTTGCATTGCTAAAACCCTTATAAAT
>JAKMGS010000154.1:472-3774 GCA_022424815.1 Schleiferiaceae bacterium
CCTCTGATGGGCCATAGATCGCGACTGTATAGCCAGCTTGCGCAAATACTACCGCCTAACCCCACCTCCAACAACTGCGATTTTTTGCATTGCTAAAACCCTTATAAATGAGTGTTTTTAAAAATTAAAAAGCGACTTGATCGCCACCCTTAAGCTGCAGCATTTTACGCGCTTCTTCGGGGGTTGCGATTTCTAATCCAAGATTTTCAATAATGTTTCTGACTTTGCGAACCTGAACAGCGTTTGAGGTGGCAAGTTCACCACGTCCAGCCCAAAGACTATCCTCAAGGCCCACTCGTACATTTCCCCCCAATGTAGCGGCCTGTGCTGCAACTCGGAATTGATTGGCACCAGCGCCCAAAACAGACCAGCGAAAATCATTCCCGAATAATCGGTCGGCTGTTCTCTTCATGTGCATAACGTCTTCATGGTGGGCGCCAATCCCGCCGAGAAGTCCAAAAACAGATTGCACAAAGAAAGGAGCTTTCACCAAACCACGATCGGCAAAGTGAGCAAGATTATACAAATGCGAGATATCATAACACTCAAACTCAAACCTAGTACCGTTTCCGTAGCAAGTTTCGAGGACATATTCGATATCCTTGAAGGAATTACGAAACACGAGATCTTTGGACCCTTCCAAGTGTTCGCGCTCCCAATCGAATTTGAATGTTTTGTATCTGTTCAGCATCGGATAAAGGCCGAAGTTCATCGAACCCATATTTAGTGAGGCTAGTTCAGGCTTGTGATGTGCTGCTGGAGCAACGCGCTCTGCAACAGTCATATACGGGCTGCCTCCCGTGGTAATATTTATTACGGCGTCAGAACTTTGCTTAATTCGAGCCAGAAAGGGGGAAAAACCTTCTGGTGTTTGATCTGGACGACCATCTTGTGAGTTACGAGCATGGAGATGTAGAATAGCTGCGCCAGCTTCGGCTGCAGCGAGACTGTCCGTAATTATCTCTTCGGGTGTAATGGGCAAATGTGGTGACATGGATGGCGTATGTATCGCGCCAGTAACAGCACAAGAAATGATGACTTTTTTATTTACTGACATGATTCATTCCATTCTGTTTTGAAGCCACAACGCCAAACACGCTTGTGATTTAAGCACAATAATCACGCTGTGACAAAGATTTC
Organism: Schleiferiaceae bacterium; assembly: GCA_022424815.1. Lineage (GTDB taxonomy): Bacteria > Bacteroidota > Bacteroidia > Flavobacteriales > Schleiferiaceae > UBA10364. The sequence continues at coordinate 1,613 of JAKMGS010000154.1, forward strand.
GGTTTAGACGACCTGTTAAAGTATTCCCATTATTAGTTCTAATATGTGGGCAACTTTTTTATCTAAAAAGGAACTCATATAGCGTCGAAAAGGCACTCATAGATTAGCGTTTAGATTCATAAACTTTATCAAAACAATGTGGTGAGATTTACATGTGTTCTGGCCGCGGGTACCCCTTTTGGGGTACTCCTCTGCATGCATAATCTCTTTTTCGGCTTCTGTTATATAGAGCATGTGTTGCGTAGCGTGTTAGTCGAACGCGCCAACGACTGGGGCCACTCTCTCTTTATTCATTCAATAGCCACTGTGGGAAACAAGTCTCGTGTTGGACTGGGCAATAATAAAAATACTGAACGTATAAAAAACTTTACAGGTGTAAACTTTATTGCTTTATTTTGCAGGGTGACACTCACTTAGAAATGCGCGAAGAGAATTTATGTCAGACACTACGATCAAGAATATGGAAGAATTCGCTGTCGTAAGCGGTATTTCGCGTCCAACTCTGTCAAAATACTTCAACGACCCAGAGAGCGTACGTCAGTCAACCAAAGCCAAAATCGAAGCCGCATTGGAATTGCACGCATATCGTCCAAACATGTATGCAATGAATCAAAACAGGCGATCAACCCGAAATATTGGCATTATTGTACCATTTTTGGCAGACCCATTCTTTGCTGAAATTGCGCGGAACATTGAAAATTTGGTAATCAATGAGGGCTATCGGCCAATCCTGCTTAGTTCTCATGGTGATCCAAGGCAGGAGGTGGAAAACCTTATTTCGTTGCGCGATATTAAGCCGGCTGGGGTGCTTCTTGCTCCGTTAGGTAGGGCATCGAATATAGCCGAAGTTGGAGAGTTGTGTTCCGAATTTCCCACTGTTCTGTTTGACTGTAATATTGAGTCTTTGAATCACGCGTTTGTTGGGCACAATAATACTCAAGCTACTGATATTATGGTGGATTACTTGGTTCGCACAGGTGAGCCTCCGGTCTATTTTGAAATGAAGAAGCCCCCTAATCCAAACGCGAATAAACGTCGTTTATCCTATATTAATTCGATGGAACGGCATGGATTAGAGTCAAGTATCTTTAGCGTGGATGGCGAAAGTTGGAACTTTGAGGAGATCGGATACAGTCGAGGTAAAGAGCTTATTTCCAGTAAGGATATTACGAACGGAACCGTCCTTTTTACAAATGATCGCTTGGCGATTGGTTTTCTTGCGGCTGCATACGAAATGGGTTTGCGAGTTGGACGCGGCAACGGGTGTGCACTGCGCGTCGCTGGGCACGATAATCATCCCTATTCACGCTTTACTTGTCCTGCGTTGACCACAGTCTCGCACGATTACGACGCAATTTCGCGTACAAGTGTAACGCGTCTTTTCGATCTTTTGGAGAATCGCGAAGGCGGCGATTCCACAGATGAACAGTTATTCCCAGGGAAACTTATTATGCGGGACTCCGCTTAGTAGCTGTTTTTGCGCGATTTTAAAATTTTACGCGCGTAATAAAAATTGTTGACTTAAGATAAATAACTGCAGTAGCGTCTGCCTCAGTCATTCTACAGAACCTGGGAGGATAAGAATGTTACTTAAGAATACTCTAAAGGCGGCGACGGCAATTTCATTGCTTGCTGCAACTGGCGCTTATGCCGACACACTCACAATCGCGACAGTGAACAACGGCGACATGATCCGCATGCAGGGTCTGACAGACGATTTCACTGCCAAGACTGGTCACAATGTTGAGTGGGTCACACTAGAAGAAAACGTACTTCGTCAGCGTGTAACAACAGACATCACTACCAAAGGCGGTGCGTTCGATATCATGACAATTGGTATGTACGAAACACCGATCTGGGGTGCAAACGGTTGGTTGGTGCCACTTGATGATCTATCTGCTGACTATAATGTCGGTGATATTTTGCCCGCGATGGCAGGCGGTTTGAGCCATGAAGGCACGCTATACGCGGCGCCGTTTTATGGTGAAAGTTCAATGATCATGTATCGCACGGATCTTATGGAAAAAGCTGGGCTTGAAATGCCAGATGCCCCAAGCTGGTCTTTCATTGCCAAAGCAGCACGCGAGATGACAGATCGTGATAACGACATCAACGGCATTTGTTTGCGTGGTAAAGCTGGTTGGGGTGAAGGCGGTGCGTTC
>JAKMGS010000155.1 GCA_022424815.1 Schleiferiaceae bacterium
GCCTATAGCGAACGGCCGGAAATCTTACGTAAAGACTTTATCGTCGAGCACGGATGGGCCTACGGATATGATGCCTTGGTCAAGTTTGAGAAAGGACGTTATTATTTCTGGGGTGTCTATGCATGGAGTAAGGTGCAGCGCGACGACGGTATCCAAGTCTATGCGCCGAATTTTGACCGTCGACACAATGTGAACCTGGTTGCGAATGTGAAGATGGGCAAGGAGGAGCGCTGGTTCTTGAGTGTGCGTTGGAATCTAGGAACTGGATTCCCATTCACTCCAACTCAAGGCTATTATCCTGGAATTGATTTCTTGGATCCATTTGGAAATCCTGATATCAACTTTGATTACACAACGGCCAATGGTGACCCTAGCGTACTCTACGGTGCCTTGAACGGTAATAGGTTACCGACTTACCACAGGTTAGATGCTTCACTGAAGTACAGTACAACTTTGAAAACGGGTCATGCTGAGGTTGTTATTGGTGCGACGAACATGTACAACAGGGAGAATATTTTCTACTATGATCGCGTAGCTGCGGAGCGCGTGAATCAGCTCCCAATCATGCCTACGATTAGCGCAAGTTTTACCTTTTAATTGGCGTCAAAAAGAGGTACTTTTGTGCTGTTTTGATTCAAACTATGGCGAGCACAAAGTACATCTTCGTCACCGGAGGGGTGACATCTTCATTAGGCAAGGGTATTATATCGGCTTCTTTGGCCAAACTCCTTCAGGCACGCGGCTACCGTGTGACCATTCAGAAATTGGACCCTTATATAAATGTTGATCCAGGAACACTGAATCCCTACGAGCATGGAGAGTGTTACGTTACCGAAGATGGTGCTGAAACAGATTTAGATCTAGGTCACTACGAGCGTTTCTTGAACACGCCGACCTCTCAAGGAAACAATGTTACCACAGGTAGAATATACCAAAGCGTGATTGACAAGGAGCGCCGTGGAGATTATTTAGGAAAGACCGTCCAAGTCATTCCTCATATCACAGACGAAATCAAAAACCGTGTGAAGATTCTGGGTGAAACCGGAAACTTCGATATCGTAATTACTGAAATTGGTGGTACGGTAGGGGACATTGAGGCATTGCCATATATAGAATCAGTGCGCCAGCTAAAATGGGAGTTGGAACGCAATTGTATGGTGATCCATTTGACCTTGTTACCATTCTTGAAAGTAACAGGCGAATTGAAAACTAAGCCTACGCAGCACAGTGTAAAAACCATGCTCGAGAGTGGGGTACAGCCTGATGTTTTGGTCTGTCGTTCAGAGCACGCGGTCGATGAAGACATCAAACGCAAACTAGCGCTGTTCACAAACGTTCGTCAACGCAATGTGATTGAATCGCGTGATGCGAGTACCATCTATGAGGTGCCGCTGATGATGTACAATGAAAAGTTGGACGAGGTCGTTTTAGATCACTTTGGATTAGAGACAAAAACCCAGCCGGATTTAGACAAGTGGCGTGAATTCTTGACACGATTGAAGTTCCCTAAGCGTACGGTTGAAATTGGATTGATTGGTAAATATGTGGAGCTCAAGGATAGTTATAAATCTATCTCTGAGGCTTTCATTCATGCTGGTGCGGCTAATGAAGTAGAGGTCAAGGTGCGCTGGATTCATTCTGAGCATTTGACTCCTAAGAATGCTGCGAAAACCTGTCAAGGACTCGACGGTATCTTGGTGGCACCGGGCTTTGGCGAGCGAGGTTTCGAAGGCAAAGTAGCGACAGTACAGTATGCACGTGAAAACAAGATTCCGTATTTCGGTATTTGCTACGGCATGCAGGCCGCTGTGATCGAATATGCGCGCAACGTCCTAGGTTGGTCGGACGCCAATACTACGGAGGTAAACCCAAAGTCTAGCAAGCCAGTCATTGCCTTAATGGACGAGCAAATGCACATAACAGATATGGGTGGGACAATGCGTCTAGGTGCTCAAAAATGTGAGCTCAGCCAAGATTCGACAGCCTTTGGTGCATACGGCGAAAAAGCTATCACCGAGCGTCACCGTCACCGCTACGAATACAATAACGATTTTAAAGAAGAGCTGGTAGCCGCAGGTTTGAAAGCAACCGGTATTAACCCGGAAAGCTGCTTGGTAGAGGTTGTTGAGATTGAAGGTCACCCATTCTTTGTTGGCGTACAATACCATCCAGAATACAAGAGTACCGTGCTTAATCCGCATCCTCTTTTTGTATCTTTTGTTCAAGCAGCTGACCTATACCGTCAAAACAAATAATTCATGGAAAATCAGAAAGCGGGATTTGACCGCAATCAACTCATAGGATTCTTACTCATCGCCGCTATTATGGTGGGGTTTGGTTGGTGGCAAAGTACCAACGCACCTGAGGGAGACGAAACTACCATCGTTGAATCACCGGACAATACGCGAAAAGAAGATAGCCCTGAAGTATCAAAGAACGACTTGTCCGCTATAACTGATACGGTTAACGTTCCGGATTCTAGTGCTTTCGAAGCACAGGAGTTGACTATAGAGAATGAAGACCTAAAGCTAACCTATTCTACATTAGGAGCTCAGCTCTTGCGTGCGCAGATTAAAGGTTTTCAGACTTATGATTCAGACTCAGTCTATTTAGTGGACAGTAACCAAACTTTGGATATCAAACTGCCCGGAGAAGGCGGTCTTGGTAATAAGGAGTTTGAAGTGGTCTCTCAACAGAGCGGTTCGCTGGTACTTAGCGATGGATCAACTCAAGTAAAGATTAATTTACCGGAGACAGGTTTCATTGCGAATTACTCTATTTCGGGAAATTCTGTAGCAACCGGACAACCAGAAATGATTTGGAATCGTACAGCCTACCGCACTGAGAAAGGTATTAGTACAGAGCGCGTCTATTCAACCTATTGTTACAAACTCGAGGAGGATGGTGATGTTGAGAATTTGAGCGGTCGAGGTGGTGATGATCAAGAGAATGTTGAGGCATTGGATTGGCTCGCTCAAAAGCAACATTTCTTTTCGTACATAATACATCCCGAGCAAGGATTTAAAAATGCTAATATCTCCACGGTTAATGGTACAGATGAAAATGAAAATATTGTAAAGGAATACGCTTCCACTGCAACATTGAATCAGAACATATCCGGAGAATATACCCTGCCGTTTTCAATTTATCTTGGACCAAATCACTATCAGACATTAAAGGATCAAGATCAAGACTATGAGAAAGTCATCAACTTTGGATGGGGGATTTTTGGTTGGATAGGTAGAGGGGTTGTAGTGCCCATTTTTAACTGGTTAGACGGTTATGGTTGGAGCTACGGTGTCATCATATTAATTATGGTTTTGATCATTAAAGGTGCTCTATCTCCACTGACCTTTGCGTCGTATCGATCTATGGCGAAAATGAGGGTTCTCAAGCCCCAGATAGAGGCTATTAATGAAAAATTCGGGGAAAAAGACGCGGTAGCTAAACAACAGGCACAAATGGCTTTATATCGAGAAGCAGGTGTGAATCCATTAGGCGGTTGCATTCCAGTATTGGTTCAGATGCCTATTCTGTTTGCTATGTTCCGCTTCTTCCCGGCATCTATCGAATTGAGAGGGCAGAGCTTCCTTTGGGCAACGGATTTGAGTACCTATGATGCTTTGATTTCTTGGGAATCACATATTCCAATCTTGAGCACCTTGTATGGAAACCACATTTCCATCTTCACCTTGTTGATGACAGCTTCGACCATTTTGTATACTCGAATGAATCAAAGTATGACGGCCTCCACTGGTAATG
>JAKMGS010000062.1 GCA_022424815.1 Schleiferiaceae bacterium
GCTCAAAGTTTGAAGCGCACGGAAATTCTATTCGAGAATGGTGCTATTTCAAAGGACAACTATTTACAAAGCCTAGCCCAGGTTAGAACGGATGAGGGGAACAAAATCAGTGCGGAGAATGCATTGCTGTTGAGTAAGTTGATGTTGTACCAGATGTTACAATTGGACACACCCTTTGAAGAGTTCGATATCCTCGTGCCTGAGGTAGACCTTACGGCTGCGGCGATGGCTGGGTATCAGCGCGACGAGCTTTTGGAAAGCGCAGTGGAGAAGCAGCCCTCGGTTCAAATGGCTACGTCCAATGTGAGCAGTGCCAACTATGGGATCAAACTCGCCCAAAGCGGACGTATACCTTCAGTTGCGTTCTCGGCGCAGCTGAATTCCAACTACGTACAGGGATTGCCCTATTTCACGGAATACTACACCTTGACGACCTACACCTTGGTCGAGAATCCATTGACAGGGTCCATCGATCAGGTTCCACAAGAAATCAACGTCCCGAACCCAAACAGTCAAACGGCCTATACGGTAGCGAATCAGCTCTTAGACAACCGAAATCAATTCCTCGGAGTTGGCGTGCAGATTCCATTGTTTAATGGCGGACAAACGCACAGTGCTGTGCAGCGCGCCAAAATACAATTGGACAATGCTCTCATAGACCAAGCACAAGCCGAGCTCAATGTTCGTCAAACTATTGAGCGTGCCTATTTGGACGCAACAGGAGCGCTTGCCATTTATGAAGCATCACAAACTTCTGCGGAAGCTTCTGCGGAAGCCTTGGAGAATGCTCAGGTGAATTTCGAAACGGGTACCATTAGCGCCTTTGATTACAGCCTGAGTAAAAACCAATTCCTTGCTGCCAAAAGCCGCGAGATTCAATCTAAGTTTGATTACCTATTTAAGGTAAAAGTCCTTGAATTCTACCTGTTCAATCAAATCACCTTATAATTCCAGCTCATGAAAATCAACTATAAAATTTGGATTCCTGTTGCAATCGTTTTGATCGGAGGATTGATCCTGGCCAAGAAAAAAGGTTGGATAGGAGGAAATAGCAACGCCATAGAGGTTGAAATAGGATATGCGCATAAACGCATGGTAGTAGAAACGGTAACGGCCAGCGGAAAAATTCAGCCGGAAGTCGAGGTGAAAATGAGTCCTGAGGTAAGCGGTGAAATCATTGAGGTCAATGTAGTGGAAGGCCAACAAGTAAAGGAGGGAGATGTGCTCATTCGCATCAATCCTGATATCTATGAAAGCGCGATCACTCGTGCGCGCGCAGCCGTAAATAGTGCGAAATCAACTTTAGCCCAGAGTAAAGCGGGTTTGATTGAAGCCGAAAAATTATGGAAACGGAATCAAATTTTGTTTGAGAGCGAGGCGATTGCGGAACAAGAATACGATGCTGCTCAGCGCGCAATTTCGGTCAGTGAACTGCAAGAAGAGGCCTCGAGATATCAGCTACAAAGTGCAGAAGCTAATCTTGACGAAGCTTACAAGAATTTAAAACGCACAACAATAATTGCTCCCATCGATGGGACAATTAGCCAGCTCAATGTTGAGTTGGGAGAGCGGGTCGTAGGTACCGCGACTATGACTGGGACTGAAATGTTGCGGATTGCCAATTTAAATGCCATGGAGGTCTTAGTTGAGGTCAATGAAAACGACATCGTGAAGGTTACCATGGGTGATACCACAAATATTGAAATAGATGCCTTTTTAGGTGAGTCATTTACCGGGGTGGTTAGTGAAATAGCCAATAGTGCTAAGCTAGCGTTGGGCGGAACAGCTGATCAAGTCACAAATTTTGAAGTTAAAATTCGCATTTTGAATGCGTCATATGAGGGACTTGTGACTCAATACGGCTCACATCCATTCCGCCCGGGAATGACGGCGACAGTAGATATCATAACAAATAAAGTTAAAGATGCCTTGGTAGTACCCATTCAGGCTGTAGGTGTACGAAAGGACACCAGTGAAAAAGCCCGTATGATTGATGAGGCAATGACGGATGCGAACGAAAAGTTTGAGGTAGTCTTCTTACCTGAAGGCACCAAAGTAGATTTAAAAGTGGTGAATAGCGGGATACAAGACGATGAGTTCATAATGGTCGATGGTATACAAGATTCAACCCGAATTGTTATTGGTCCTTACAGTGCGGTGAGTAAAGATCTACTCAAGGGCGCCAGCATCAAAGAGAAAAAATAAATACATGCTCCTCGGGATTGAGACATCCACCAAAAACTGTAGCATTGCTCTGTTCAAAGACGGCGAACAGCTTGGTGCCCACGATGAGCGAGGCAATAGGTTCGTGCACGGCGAACGTTTGCATGTGATGATTCAGGAGCTACTGCATAAGCACGGCGCCACTCCAAAAGACTTATCGGGTGTTATTGTGGGCGAAGGCCCAGGCTCTTATACCGGATTGAGAATAGGAACCAGTACAGCTAAAGGATTGGCCTTTGCGTTGAATATTCCCATGTACGCCGTTCCAACCCTTAGATGTTTCGATTTCAGCTCTTTTAAGTCCAATTATTTTATCTCCGTCCTAGACGCCCGACGAGATGAAGTCTTTGCCCAAGTATGGCAAAACTCTTCAGGAGGCTTCGAGGCCAGTGGCGCTATTGAAGCGGTAGTTGTCGATGCACAGTCTTGGGATTATTTGCGCGGGGAAAGTGTTATAGTAATAGGCGATTGTGCCGAGAAAATGGCGCAACTATTATCTCCCTTGCCAGCGCATTGGACCATTGCACCTACGGAATTTCCATCGGCAAGCGCCATGCATGCCTTCCTGGGACCAAATCTTGAGCCCGTTGATACCGCCTATTTTGAGCCTTTCTACCTGAAGGACTTTGTTGCGGAAAAATCGAAAAAGAAATACTTTTAATTACCGAGCTGGGCAGTGGAGTAGGTGGTCGTTCACCATACCTGTAGCTTGCATATGGGCATAGACCACTGTCGGTCCTACGAACTTAAATCCGAGCTTCTTCAGGTCCTTCGAAATCTGTTCTGCCAGCGGGGTGCTCGCGGGTATTTCCTTTAAGCTTCTCCATTCATTTTGAATGGGCTTGCCATTAACATAGTTCCAAAAGAATTCTACCAAGGTGATGCCACTCCCGTGCATGCGCTGTACACATTGTGCATTGTGAACGGCTGCCCGAATCTTGGCTCGATTTCGGATGATCGCGGGGTTTTGTAGCGCTGATTGAATCTCATCTTCGTTCATAGCGGCGACTCGGTCCACCTCAAAGCCATGGAACACCTCTCGGAACGATTCACGCTTGCGCAATACCGTAATCCAACTCAACCCGGCTTGGAAGGTCTCCAAGAGTAGGAATTCAAACATTTGTTGTTCGTCGCGTAGGGGTTTGCCCCATTCCTGGTCATGGTAGCGCTCATACAATTCGCTACCCAAGCACCATCCGCACTTGGCCTCTAACTCTTCCATTGCGATAATGCTTCTACAGAGGAGGTAATGGGTAGGCCACAAGCGTTGTTCTGGCACCAATAAAATTGCATTTTCTCGGATTGAAATCGCCCTTTGAAAATGCTTTCATCGCGGGTGTTATCGCTCCAGAACAGTTGTGCTAAAGGAGGATAATGCGCTACGGCTAAGGCTTCGGCGGATGCTTTTGCTTCTGGGCCACAGATGACCATTTCGTGGTGACCATAAGCTTCCTGCAAGGCGAGGGAGAGCCAGTGGGAATAATTTGGTCCAAATCGAAATACCTTTTCGTGGATTCCGTGCAGTGCATCACTGGCCCACTTTGGATAGTTTGAGGTGCCGGTAATCGCGCCGAGCCTAGCGAAGAAGTGAGCGCAAAGCGCATTCGCACTAGGTATGACATTGTCCTCCACTTCTATGTGCTGCTGCCAAGCTTCTTTTACACCTCGACCGTACGGCCTAAATGCTATATCTTCCGCAGTGGGAAATAGTTTTAAAATATCTTGGGCCAAGGTGAGTGCACGTTCCAAATATGTTGCATCAGATTGCACGCTAAAAAGATCCAACAAGGCGAGCCCGAAGGTGCTGTAGTCGTCTAAATACCCTTCGCCACTGGCCTGGTCGATGTATTGATGGTGCAACCCCTGGTCGGTGTAAGTGAGGGTCCACAATTGCTCTAATAATTGGGTCGCGGCACGATCGAATCCATCATCCGGCAATGCCCAGTGTGCCTGTGCTAATCCACTAACAAGAAGGGCATTCCAGCTTACGATGGCCTTCGGGTCAAGGGCGGGCTTTGGATGGCTCTGTACACGCGCTCTGCTGGCTGTTAGAAGTGTGTCGAACCATTGGGTTTTCAATGCTTTGAGTTCCTCTGTGCTGAGCTCAAACTTGGCGCAATACTCCTCGTCGGATAGGGGGCGGTGCAGGATGTATTTTCCTTCCCAGGCCGAATGTGGCCCCAGGTCGAAATACTCTCGAAAGTGCTCTTGCTCCCAAAGTTTTATTGTGTCCAATTCCTCCTTGCTCCAAGTATAAAACCCGCCTTCTTCTCGCGGGGATTCCGGTGTAGGGGAATCTGCATCTAAGGCAGCTCCGAACAGCCCACACGGCAAGGCCATGTGTTGTTGTAGAAAGGACAAAGTTTGGCGTAGGATTTGGGCGTAGTGTTCGCTCGGGCGATGGCGCTGTGCCAAGGCAAAGAGCTGAAGCAATTGGCCGTTGTCGTACAGCATTTTCTCGAAGTGGGGGACCTTCCAAAATCGGTCCGTAGCATACCTCGTAAATCCACCGTGCACACTATCGTACAACCCGCCGTACGACATGCGCTCCAGCGTGTGATGCACATAATCCAATACCGCGGACTGACCGGTCACAATGCCGTATTGAAGGAGGTATTGGTAGTTCGTGGGCATCGGAAATTTCGGCGCCCTATTGTTTCCGCCCCATTTCGGATCCCAACTCCGCATCCAAGGCACGAGAACATCTTCGAGGTCTGAAGGAGTAAAGGCGTTGGCCACCGCATTTTGATGCACTTCGACCAATTCTTTTAAGCCTTCTTGCATCTTAGTTCCATAGGAAAGCACCGTCTCACGATCCTCGCGCCATAATTGGGAAATCTGCTCCAATGCCGCACTCCAATCCGCTTTAGAAAAATACGTGCCGCCCCAAACCGGAGTGCCATCGGGCAAGGCAATGACATTCAAAGGCCAACCGCCCTGACCGGTCATCAGTTGTACGGCGGACATGTAACGCGCGTCCAAATCTGGGCGCTCCTCTCGGTCAATCTTAATGCTCGTATAATGGGCATTCATCAACGACGCTACCTGGCTATCTTCAAAGCTCTCGTACTCCATCACATGGCACCAGTGGCAACTGGAGTAGCCTATGGAGATCAACACTAATTTATCCTTGAGCTGCGCCTCATCTAACACGTCCTGCGACCACTGTTTCCAATGCACAGGATTTTCCGCGTGTTGTTGCAAGTACAGACTCTTGCTGAGGTGAAGCTCGTTGGACATTTCCTTACTTCATTTGGTTCACGTAGTTGTGGTAGAAGTAAGGGATGGTTTCAATGCCTTTGAAGTAGTTGAATACGCCGTAGTGCTCGTTAGGGCTATGAATGGCATCACTATCTAACCCGAAGCCCATTAAGATGCTCTTCGCACCTAAAATTTGTTCGAATAAGGCAACAATTGGGATAGAGCCACCGCTTCTCACTGGCAATGCGGGCTTTCCAAATGTTATTTCGTACGCCGCCGAAGCACTTTGGTATGCTGGATCTGTAGATTGCGTCACATAAGGTAAACCGCCATGGTGTGGCGTTACTTTCACGCTCACACTCCCCGGAGCGATATTGATAAAATGCTGGGTAAACTTCTCCGTAATGGCATCCGGATCTTGACCCGGCACCAAACGCATAGAAATTTTAGCGTAGGCCTTGGAAGGAATGACCGTCTTGGCGCCTTCGCCAATGTAGCCGCCCCAAATTCCGTTCACATCCAAGGTTGGACGGATGCTCGTGCGCTCGGGCGTTGAATATCCTTCTTCACCCCATACATCTGAGATGCCGATGGATTTCTTGAAGGCCTCTTGGCTGAACGGTGCTTGTGCCATCAATGCACGCTCATCGTCCGAAACGATCTCCACACCGTCGTAGAACCCTTCCACGGTGATTTCGCCTTTCTCGTTGTGCAGACTGGCCACCATTTGAGTCAAAATATTGATCGGATTTGCCACCGCTCCCCCGTACAACCCAGAATGCAAGTCACGGTTTGGACCGGTAACCTCAACCTCCATATAACTCAAGCCTCTAAGACCTGTAGTGATGGATGGGGTATCATTGGCAATCATGCCTGTATCCGAAATGAGGATGGTATCGCAAGCGAGCAAGTCTTTGTACTCGGAGAGGAACGGGCCTAGATTCGAGGAACCCACTTCTTCCTCACCTTCGATCATGAATTTCACATTACAAGGCACGCCGCCTTCGGCTTGAAGAATCTCAAATGCCTTGAGGTGCATGAACATCTGTCCTTTATCGTCACAGGCGCCACGGGCGAAAATGGCCCCTTCCGGGTGAATATCTGTAGTCTTGATAATGGGGTCGAACGGATCATTGTCCCAAAGCTCTATAGGATCGGCCGGCTGGACATCGTAATGGCCATAGACCAATACGGTCGGCAAGGCAGGGTCGACTAAGAAATCACCATAGACAATTGGATGGCCCTTGGTGGGGTAAATATTGACGTTTTGAATGCCCAAATCATTCATGTGAGTAGCTATGTGCTCGGCACATAGGGCCACTTGATCATTGTAGGCGGGGTCCGCTGAAATAGAAGGGATGCGCAAAAGTTCAAAGAGTTCATGTAGCATGCGTTCTTTGTGCGTATCGATAAATGATTTGGGGTTCATAGTGGAATAATTTTTGGGTTCTCCTCAAAGGTAAGACCTACATTTAAATTCCTATATTCGGGCATGCGCAAATTCCTACTAGCCATAGTATTGTGTACAGCCGGCCTATTGACCGCTCAGCCCAGTATGACAGTGAGCACCAACGGGACTCATAAAAACCCATACTGGATGGCGTCTAACGTGCTGGTAGACTCCAATCTTTCAGTGTTTAATATGGGTCAAAACGGGTTCAACCTTACCCAGCCGAACACGACGCAAATAGGCTATTTCCAAGCGAACGATACAACCTTTCCAGTGCAATCTGGGATTGTGATGGTAGCGGCGCAACAAAGCTCGGATGTTATCGCGAGCAGCCCTGGGACGGGAAACAATACCACATTTACAGATAGCGAATTAGCCAGTGTGCTGAGTCAGCTGGGAAGTACGGGCTATGCGATCAAGGACATGGTGAGTATTGAGTTCAGCTTCATCGCACAATCGGACTCGATAAAATTCAACTACTGCTTTGGCTCTCACGAATACGACGGATATACCTGTAGTAACTTCAACGACGTGTTCGGTTTCTTCCTTGAAGGACCCTATATCGACGGGGTAAGCGCTCCGACAAACGGATCTATTGTCAAGAACATTGCGACTATTCCTGGAACGACGGTGCCCATTGCAGTAAATACCATTAATTCAGGAAGTCCTTCGGGTAGCTACCCTGCATCGAACTGTTCATCAGCTAATCCAAATTTCGTGGCGCACAGTGCGTACTACAACAGTTCTAACGGTTCTATTGTGACCTTGGATGGATATACGGACAAATTTACGGCCCAAGCCCAAGTACAATGTGGTGGGTGGTACACGATCCGCTTGAAACTTGCAAATGTGAGTGATGCGGCTTTGAGCTCAGCCGTGTTCCTAGAGGAGAATTCATTGAAAGGACCGGAGATTGCTTTTGCGCAGAACAACAACGTGGGTAATTCCTTTACGGATTCACTGCTGGTAGAGGGCTGTAACAAAAATGAAATCATCTTCTCGCGCACAGCAAACTTGGGCATAGAAATGAAGATTCCAATCTATGTGGATACGGTCTTAAGTACTGCGGTGGAAGGCGTTGATTTCTCGATGTTGCCGGATACCATTACTCTCGATCCTTATGAAACTGCGGATACTTTGGAGTTTTGGATATACGACGATAATGCAGTCGAGGCGAATGAGGCGCTGGTGATCGTGCAAGATTACGTGTACACGGATTGCTACAACTATCCGGTGCATCACTTTGAATATTACTTGCGCGATAAGGATACCCTCAACGGGACGCTCACGTTGAATGCACCTACAGATACTGTCAATTGTCCAGGCGATAGCGTGGAACTGATCACGACGAACATTACCTACGAAGGGAGTTACGACGGCTTCTGGCTAAACGACAGTGCCTTTGTGCCTTCTCGATGGGTCCAAGTAGATAGCGATACCACCTTTACCTACATCATGTTCGATGAGTGTGGGGATACGATGATTTTTGAGCAGAACATGTACCTGAAGCCCTACGAGCCTATGGTGTATGAGCAGGATACCATCCGTGTATGTCCAGGCGATTCCGCATGGCTGAGTCCTGTGTATTACGGCGGTCAAGATCCATTGACCTTCTACTGGCTAGACAACTTGACCCAAAACAACCCTCGTTCTATTTTACCTTGGACGGACACTACCTATGTGCCTTTTAGTGTGTCGGACGGCTGTCAGGTGTTGCTGATCGATAGTGCCTTGGCAATCAATATGCCTCGACCTACGGCAGGGTTCAACTACATGAATGATCCATATGTGCCGCTTCGGGTAGCTTTTGATGAGAAGGCTCAAAATGAGGTGAGCTGGACGTGGTATTTGGATTCTACGGTGATCACGGGCGAAAGTTTTGAGTACGACTTCTCTCGTCCGGGAGATTACGAGGTCACCCAAGTAGTGACCAGTGATTTTGGTTGTATCGATAGCATTACGCTGATCGTCGCGGTGGAAACAGATTTCTATTTATACATCCCTACGGCCTTCTCCCCAAATAACGATGGGGTCAATGATTGCTACGAGATCAAAGGGGTAGGGTTTGAAGCCATCGACTTCCAGGTATACGACCGCTGGGGCAATGTAGTATATGCTACTACCGACGAAAACGACTGTTGGGACGGGACCTTCAACGGGGGAGCGTTACCGACGGGCGCCTACTCATGGAAACTACTCGTTCGATTGCCGTTCGATGAGATTGCCATGAAGGAAGGCATACTCACCATTCTCAAATAAGTTTAAAGAAAGGGAATAGTCAAGATTCCTATTACCAGGACCACTTTGTAGCACAAGTGGGCCCAGCGCAGTCCTCGTATTCCTTTGGCTTTTAAGGTTAGGGTATTTGCTAGACTAAGAAGCAGCAGCATCATGATAATGCCCAATTTCGCGTAAGGATCAAAAATATCATGGGTGAAGAATGCAGGAATCCATGCTATGGCACTACTTATGAGGAGCGCCAGTCGCACTTGGTCGCCCCCAAATTCGCTAACTGCAGTGGTTTTTCCCATGACCACATCGCCCTTGACCATCAACAAATCCTTAAGTAGCTCTCTCGCGAAAAGCGTAAGTCCAATAAGCCCCCCGAAGGCGAGTGTATGAAGGCTTAGAAACTCATGGTAGACACTGATTCCGAAAAAAGGCAACAGTCCTATGAAAGAGGCGCTCATGTGACCAATCAAAGGAGTTTTTCTCAGCTTATGGCTGTAAAACCAAAGAAGAAAAGCGTAAAAGGTATAGAAAATCAAACCTCTCCAGCTTACTGCCGATGCCATCAGTAATCCAATGAATAAAGCGCCTATTGAAATGCGCAAAGAAGTTGCACGACTTACAAGTTGTTCGAAGGCTGTTTGATTGGGTCGATTCATTGCATCAGTTTCTAAATCATAGAAGCTGTTGATCAAAAAACCAAAAACCAGTATTAAAGCAGCAGACCAGATGGTTAAGTGGGTACCTACATCAAATAATACATTGCGCCAATCATCGATTGGTTCAAAAACGAAGAATGCAGCCAGGTATTGACCAATAAGGAGCAATAGCACGTTGTACCAACGGATTTGGCTGAGTAAGGCTAGAATTTTAAGGAGAGTGGAACGACGTTTAGGCTGTGTTGTCAAAACTTGTACACGACTTCAGGGGAAAACCCTTCAAATTTAGACTTTACCTTATCGTAATCACGGGTAAAGCCCATGACAAAACCACCACCACCTGAGCCACAGAGCTTGAGGTAATATTCTTCGCTCTCTAATCCTTCACGCCATAGGTCGTGGAACCCTTGTGGAATCATAGGATCGAAGTTGTCGAGAACCAGGGCACTTAACTTTTTTAAGTTGTTGAATAATGGGGTGCGGTCGCCGTTGACGAATGCTTTGATGCAAGCGTCGTTGTATTTAATGAATTGGTTCTTCAGCATATTGCGGAAGCCCTCCTCTTTGAGTTTCTCCATGAAGATTTCTACCATGGGCTGGGTCTCGCCAGGTGCACCGCTGTTCAACAAGAACAC
>JAKMGS010000156.1 GCA_022424815.1 Schleiferiaceae bacterium
GAAGGCCGCATCGTACAAGTGTACGAGCTCTACCTCTTGCCACAGGCTATCAGAGCCTACTACATCGGCATCGCACTGGTAAAACTCGCGGAACCTCCCCTTTTGTGGGCGGTCTGCACGCCAAACCGGCTGCATTTGGTAGCGCTTAAACGGAAAGGCAATCTCGTTTTGGTGCTGCACCACGTAACGCGCAAAAGGCACCGTTAAATCGTAACGCAAAGCCTTATCAGCCACCTTTGCCCCTAGTGTTTTCGCGTCTTTACCTGCCCAAGCTCCATCGTCAATTTTTGAAGTAAAATCTCCGGAGCGGAGGATTTTAAAAATCAAACGGTCCCCTTCCTCGCCATATTTCCCCGTCAACGTATCGAGATTCTCGAACGACGGTGTTTCAATAGGATCGAAACCACGCAATTCAAACGCTTCGCGCAACACATTCATGATGTGTTGACGTTTCTGTACTTCAGCGGCTGAAAAATCTCTGGTCCCTTTCGCTATAGAAGGCTTCATAGATGCGGATTAACGTTTGTTATTGGACAAAAATACCGCATAAAGATGGCTTTGCCGCTATGGCAATCCACAACTTCTGTACAATTCTTGGAAGCGCGGAGATTCGGCTAAGGCGTTGAAGGTGCGTTCATTGTGGGACCAATTCTTCCGCATGGGCAACGCCCTAAAATGCAGATGAGCAATGCCGTCCACCCCGTATTCATCGATTAACTTCCAATACAAACAATTAACATCTGTATCACCATCCATAGAATCCACATATTCTTCCAGATTAGCTTTTATAAGGGCATAATACAAATCTGCCGTTTCTGTATGAATGAATTGGTCAAGTACTTCGAAATAAGCCGGGTTTTCAGCATTGTATGCCACGATAAATTTTGCCCCTGGAACGACGGGCATTCCTGCTGCGCTCACAACCCACATTCCATTAATAAACCGACCCTTAATTTCCTCCTCATAACGTTTACCATCATGTATCCAACTAATGGTATATGATGCTTGAGTATTCACCCGAAGCACTTCAGCCATGGCTTCCTGCCTATTCTTCTCAATCATCCAATGATTGATTTTTGGTTTCGCAATCAACCAGATCCCTAGAATACATCCTACAACAAAGACCCCGATGATCCACTTTTGTGCCTGTTGATTACGGATTTTATCTTCTTCTGCCCTACGTTTTAACATCTGTTCTCTTAAAATAGCGCGCTTTTTGGCCAATAAATCTTCCTTACGCCGCTTGGTTTGTTGTCTATGGTTTACCAAAGAAATAGCTCGCTTAAGGTAGTTCACAGCCTCTGCTAACTCTTGGAATTTAGCTTCACTTCCTCCTTTATCCGGATGATGTTTTTTTGCCAATTCTCTGTAAACAGCGTTTAGCTCCTCATCCGTTTTAGGAAGCCGTAATAGACCCAGAATAGATAATGCACGCTCTAATTTCACAATGAGAATTTAGGCATAATGATAATTCTTTTTACATCGAACCTTGATAGAGTATGCGCTCATCCTCTTTCGCCGGAATTAATTCTCTTGAAATAAACTTACGCACCAATATATTTTCAATCAACTTGTCTTCCTCATCATTGATAGGGTCATATGGTTTTTTAAGGTCGATATCATACCACCAAGCGGTAAGAGACCAAATTCTGGCGGAGACACCATTTCGATAAGTTTTAATGATATCATACACGCTCGTTCCAGTTTCCCTATAGATGAGCTTGCTAAGAATCTGGCCCTCACTTCGCGTTAATTTCCTTAATTCCGGCTCAAACCTTTCTTCCAAGAATTTCTGGTAATTCTTGGTGTATTTTTTTCGTTTCCAGCGACCGTTTATTCCTTCAAGTTCCATGTTTATACTATCCATACGTAAAGCTGCTTCCCGAACATATGGGTATACACGTTTCACTTTCTTCATCAATAGGTAATATTGTCTACGAGCTTGAAAATTGCTGAGTGTAGGGGCAGGAACGAAGAGTATTTCATCCAATACAGTCCAAGGAATGGTATCTCCGTCCACGACCAAAAGACCCGTCAATTGACTGCTAGCGTCCTCTACACGAGACAAGGTATCAACCTGACCATTAAGATTGAATCCAAATACCCAAAGGACAGTACTAAGTACGATTCGCCTTCCAACGACTAGTGGTTCCATTGTGAATATTCTTTTGATGACCTTTTTGCTCTTGCAACAAACTTGCCAAGGCCAAAGCCCCTACAGATTCCAAATTGGCATCATCACCCTGCAAAACTTCTGGTGTGAAATACTTCTCCACAAAATGGGTATCAAAATCCCCACTAATAAAGGCCTCGTGATCCATGACGTAATCCGCGAAATCCAAGGTGGTCTGCACTCCAGCAATTCTGTATTCACTAATCGCGCGCTTCATACGGGCAATCGCTTCGGTACGATCCGCTCCAAAAGTGATAAGCTTCGCAATCATTGGATCGTAATATATACTGACCTCCATGCCTTCCTCAAGACCGTCATCCACGCGAATGCCCAATCCCTGCGGTCGCTTGTATTCACGCAACGTACCTGTGGCTGGCATGAAGTTCTCCGCAGCATTCTCGGCATAGACACGCACTTCCAGCGCATGTCCTTGTATCTTCAAATCTTTCTGTGAAAACCAGAGTTTTTCACCCTGTGCCACACGGATTTGGGCCTTGACTAAATCCACACCCGTGATTTGTTCCGTCACCGGGTGCTCCACCTGCAATCGCGTATTCATCTCCAAGAAGTAGAACGTTCCACCCGGCTCAAAAATGAACTCTACAGTTCCCGCACCGCGGTAATCACAGGCCTTAGCCACATTCACTGCCGCTGTTCCCATGGCCTCTCGCAATTCCGGAGTCAACACGACTGATGGCGCTTCCTCAATGACCTTTTGGTGGCGACGTTGAATGGAACATTCACGCTCAAACAAATGCACCACATTGCCGTGCTCATCCGCCAAGACTTGAATTTCAATATGGCGTGGGTTCTGAATATATTTCTCAACAAAGACCGCTCCATTGCCGAAGCTATTGGTGGCCTCACTGATGGCGCGCTTCATCTGCGACTCAAATTCGGCTGCCTCATGTACAATACGCATTCCCTTACCACCACCACCTGCACTGGCTTTGATCATCACAGGAAAACCGATGGACTCTGCAATGGTCAACGCTTCTTTTGCATCTTGTACCTCACCTTCCGAACCCGGAACCAACGGCACCTCAAAATCCTTGACCGCATCCTTCGCACTGAGCTTATCGCCCATCACTTCTATAGCATGAGTACGCGGACCAATAAAGCTTATTCCTGCAGCCTCTACCTCAGCAGCAAAAGCAGCATTTTCACTTAAGAAACCATAACCGGGATGGATACCATCCACGCCCAATTCCTTTGCAACACGCACAATCTCCGAACCTCTTAAATAACTCTCCGATGACGGTGCTGGCCCCAAGCAAACTGCTTCATCTGCAAATAATACATGAGGCGCGCGACGATCAACTTCAGAATAAATGGCTACTGTTTTAATGCCCATTTCACGGGCACTACGCATCACACGCAAGGCGATTTCACCTCGGTTAGCGACTAAGATTTTGGTCAATTGTTTCATATTCGTGGGGGCTACCCAAAAGAGTGATAGACCACAAATATAAGCACCTGCTCGTACGGATTACGGCTTAAGGATAC
>JAKMGS010000157.1 GCA_022424815.1 Schleiferiaceae bacterium
ACACGAATTGGTGCGCGGTGAACCTTCTGGTCGAGTTCGATGCACAAACTATGAAATGGAGATCCCAGCAGTACCCAAAGGCACCTCTTTCTTCGGTCAACAAGAGGGCTCGGACGACGTTAAATTGCAAACGAGCATGTAGCTATGGAGAACACAACAGCAGATCTGCCCAAAAACATAGAAACATTAGAGTTTGATACCGACGCTGGATTGGGACACACCGCTCGGATTGGACTAATTGTTTTGCAAACAGACCAAACCATCGAATACGAATTCGCTCAAATGTTTCATGACCCTGGTGTCGCACTTTACCATGCCAGGATCCCCAATGCGATGGAAGTGTCTCAAGAAACTTTGCGTAGAATGCAACTTGCTCTTCCTGAAACTGCCGCCCTTCTTCCAGAATCTTTTCAGTTTGACGCAATAGGATACGCTTGTACTTCAGGAGCCACAATGATTGGGGAAGCCAAGGTCGACAAATTAATCCGAGAAGTTCATCCACAAGCCGCAACCTCCAATCCACTCACCGCATGTAAAGCTGCATTCGAGAAATTGAAGCTCAGAAACATAGCGTTGGTCACTCCTTATTCGCCGGATGTCACGCTTGAGATGCAAGCCAATTTGCGAACTTCTGGATTTAATACAGTCGCAGTTGCCTCATTCAATCAGACTGATGATTTCACCGTTGCACGGATCACATCGGAAAGTATCTTAAAGGCCGTAACTAACATCGGGGCGCGGAATGAGGTGGACGGCGTGTTTGTTTCGTGCACCAGCCTTCGTACTTTGAGTATAGTAACACAAGCGGAAGTAAGGCTTGGTAAGCCCGTTATTACATCTAATCAAGCACTTGGCTGGCACCTAGCAAGACTCTGTGGACTATCCGATGCCAAGCATGGTTTTGGACGCATTTTTGCTTCTTAATAAACGTGACATCAGAACTTTTAGAAAGTATTCCTATGAACATTTCTCTACCCAAAAAAGCGCAAGTCGTTATTATTGGTGGCGGCATAATGGGTTGCTCAGTAGCATACCATCTGGCTAAGGCAGGTTGGAGCAATGTGGTGTTGTTCGAACGCAAAACACTTACTAGTGGAACGACCTGGCACGCAGCAGGATTAGTCGGACAATTGCAGGGGAGCCACGCCACTACAGCATTCGCCAGTTATGGTGTTGAGCTTTTGCAAGAAATAGAAGCAGAGACCGGTCAAAATCCTGGCTTCCGGCAATCGGGGTCAATATCGATCGCACTCAATGACGAACGCATGGCCGAACTGAAACGCAAAGCCGATTTCGCAAAACTATTCGGGATCGAAGCGCACTATTTGTGCACATCAGAGATTGCAGAAAGATGGCCTCTAATTAACACTGATGGCGTTATGGGGGGCATTCAGATGCCCTCGGACGGTTCAGCAAACCCTGTCGACCTAACACAGGCACTTGCCAAGGGGGCACGACTTCATGGAGCAACCATTTATGAGGGCGTCAAAGTCGAGGAAGTTTTGACTGAAGGAGGGAGGGTAACTGGAGTACGCACAGATCACGGTACTGTGCTGACCGATAACGTTGCCAACTGCGGTGGTATGTGGGCGCGTGACATTGGCCGCAAGAATGGTGTGGGCGTACCACTTCATGCCTGCGAACATTACTATCTTGTTACAGAGCCTATATCCAATCTTCCGGCCAACCTCCCGGTTCTTAGATCTTATTGTGACGGTACATATTGGAAAGAAGAAGCTGGTAAATTGCTTTTCGGCTTTGCACACTTCAATGCAAAACCATGGGCAACCTCTGGAATTCCAGAGAGCTTTGAATTCGATAGTTTACCGTTTGCAGAAGATGATGTCATGGAGGTTATAGAACTCGCTATGAACAGGGTGCCTATTCTACGTGAAACGGGTATCCGATCTTTCTTTAATGGTCCGGAAAGCTATTCCCATGATGGAAAGTTTACATTGGGTGAAGCACCAGATTTGAAGGGATACTTCGTGCTCGCTGGAGTGAATTCCACAGGTATTCAATCGGGGCCTGGTGCAGGCAAAGCATTGGCTGATTGGATCCGGGCTGGTCATCCAACAATGGATCTCGCAGAGATGGATCCCGCCCGCATCGAAGAATGGCAAGCTCATGATCCCTATTTGCAGGCGCGATGTCCCGAAACGCTCGTTCTGACATATGCAATGCATTGGCCTGGTAGGCAACGCACCAGTGCTCGTGGTCTGCGGCGGACACCTTTTTATCATTCAATGAGGGGACACGGTGCAGTTTTTTCCGAAGTGCAGGGCTGGGAACGACCTGCATGGTTTGCTCCAAATGGTGCCGATCCCAGTTACGATCATTCATTTTATCGACCGAGCTGGTTTAATCACATGTTAGAAGAACAGCAAGCAGTGCGTAAAGCCGCAGGTTTGATTGACTACTCAATGCTTGGTAAACTAATGATTGAAGGGCGGGATGCAGAAAGCTTTTTGCAGCGAGTCTGCACAAATGAAATGTCCCTACCTCTGGGAAAGGTTACCTACACGCTAATGTTGAACCCGAGAGGCGGTATCGAAAGTGACGTCACTGTAGCAAGACATGGTACCGAATCTTTTATGATGATGAGCGCCATCTCGCACACGCGCCGTGATAGAGATTACTTGAAATCAATGATCCAGCTAGGCGAAAATGTACACTTGCGCGATGTGACTTCTGCTTTTGCGGTTTTGGCACTCTGCGGACCAATGTCACGAGAAATCCTTTCCTCAGTATCTAACATAGATTTCAGAGATCAGGCGTTTGGTTTTGGCACCCTGCAGCATTTTAACATTGGTCACGCCCCAGTCTTTGCACAGAGAATATCTTACACTGGTGAACTAGGCTGGGAGATTTTTATTTCACCTGATTTTGCAGAGCACGTCTTCGATTGCTTGATAAAAGCAGGAGAGCCTCACGGGATGCAGCTTGTGGGCGGCGAAGCGTTAAATGCCCTACGTATCAGTGCAGGTTTTATCCATTGGGGCCACGACATTTCGTATGCCGAGGCTCCGCATCAGGCGGGTCTTCAGTTTGTTTGTAAGACTAACCAGAAATTACCTTTCATCGGGCAACAGGCCTATCTCGCGCGCAAAGCCGAGGGTGGCGGACCATTCTTGTGTTCGCTCCGCTTAGAAGATCCTCGAGTACTACTTCATCACAACGAACCAATTTTATTGAACGATAAGATTGTTGGTTTTGTTACTAGTGGTGCCTACAGTGCTGAGTCCCGTGCAGCAATTGGGCTCTGTTCGATTTCACTACCCATACAAAATATACAAAACGAACTTTTTGGTGGTTCTTTTTCTGTTCTAGTTGAAGGCAAAATGGTCGAGGCGGTCGTTCGACTAATACGCTGATGGATGTTTTCGCATGAAAGTCTGTCTTGTATGCGGGTAAAAACACAGATGTTTTCAACGACAGTAATCATAGTAGATATGTTTAAGCGGCAAATTGCAAATTTGTGTTATGTTAAAAGTCATACACAGGCTCGTTGGGGTCGTCAGTGAGAGTGTTCTGATTTACAAATCTTATTTGATTGCGGCGACTTCCAGCGTGGAACTTACCATCTTTGCTCCAGTTGGCTAAAGTGAGTACCTTACTCATGCGTCGTGCTTTCAACTGGGTTAAGCTCTCTGGATCATTCATTGGAAAACAAAGTTC
>JAKMGS010000158.1 GCA_022424815.1 Schleiferiaceae bacterium
GTGCACCGCTGTTCAACAAGAACACCGCGCCTGAGCCTTCTGCCAACGAAGCGGGAAGCTCAATAGTACCTAGGTTGTCCTTGCTTTTGATCAACAAGGGCAGGCCGAGGTAACAAATGGTAGGGTCAATACCACTGCTT
Source organism: Schleiferiaceae bacterium (assembly GCA_022424815.1). Taxonomy (GTDB): domain Bacteria; phylum Bacteroidota; class Bacteroidia; order Flavobacteriales; family Schleiferiaceae; genus UBA10364. Next base: position 141 of record JAKMGS010000158.1, read on the forward strand.
TTGCCGTGGAAGTAGCTTTCCATCCAGCTGAAAATCTGCTTAAGGGCTTTGATGTCCTTCGCTTTTTCAGGGTTGGCAGAGATCTTATTGGTGCAGTAACGGTCGTAAATGGCCGCCACCAAGGCACCGGAAGAACCTACACCAAAACCTTGTGGAATAGAGGAATCGAAGAATAGTCCGCCGTTTAGATCGGCATCGAAGGCTCTAAAATCAAAGTCGCACGGTGCGCCTTCAGATTTAAGGTACTCTACGTATTTGCGAAGGTTGGCATTGCTTTTCTCCTGTACAGCATCTTGTTCTGTAGCGAACTGGAACGCGCCCTTATAATAGGTGTGCGGAATCGAAAGGCCCATGCTGTTCCCAATGATTCCGTATTCTCCGAAGAGAAGCACTTTACCGTAAAAGAGCGGATTCTTTTCCATTTATAGCTGTTTAGGTCCTTGACCAACTTCGTCACATAGGTAACTTCTGTCCTTACAAAAAGTTCGTAAGTCACTGTCTATGAACTGCAAAATTACGTCTTTATGCGATTTTGGGTACAACAAATGCACATTTGCCCCGGCATCTAAGGTGAAATACAATGGATTGCCGGTGTTTTCGCGGTATGCCCAAATGGCCTCAATGACCTTGAGGGTATTTGGCTTCATCAGAATAAAATAGGGACGAGAGCTCATCATCATTGCGTGCAGCGTCAATGCTTCACTTTCTACGATGGCCCCAAATCCTTCAACATCTCCATTGCGCATGCAGGTCAAAAGCTCTGCTTGATTAGTGTGGGCTTGGGCGAAACGGGCCTCTGCATACGCGTGGCCTTCCATCAAGCCGTGACCTACGGTAGAGCTCACGACTTTTTCGCCTTTATCCACCAATAGAATGGTGTCCTGGAAGGTGGTGAATACTTCGGCCACATCGTCGTAGGCAACGGCCCAGCGGTCGTGGCTTCCTTGGATGTCTTGGTGCGTTCCCCAAGCGGCCAATGGGCCAAAAACGCTTCGTGATCCAGACCCAGATCCTAATCTTGCGGCTTCGCTGGCCTCTTGGAAAAAGTCTGAAACGGGCAATCCTAATGCTTGTTTCACGCTCATCAAACACAAGGCTAATGCGCTCATGCCGGAGGCAGAGGAGGCAATGCCCGAGCTGTGTGGGAAGCTGTTGGAGGTGTGAATTTCCAAATCAAGGGTGCTGGCAAAGGGAAATTGCTCGGCAGTATGTTCGAGGAACGTCTTGATTTTTGGCAGGAAACTCGGGGTGGAAACGCCTTCGAGATATACTTCTATTTGGCCAGTGCCCGGCGCGTACTTCAACGTCGTGGTTGTAGCCGCTGCACTCAGGGTAAAGCTAATAGAGGGATTGGCCGGTATTTGGACCGGGTATTTGCCCCAGTATTTTACCAGCGCAATGTTAGAAGGGCTTTTCCAGGTTACTTCTTTCATTATTCGAAGCTCACGCCGCTGACTTCATTGGCGCGATCAATTTTCTTGATCAAGCCCTGCAAGGTTTTTCCTGGACCGCATTCTACGAAATGAGTGGCGCCGTCGGCCATCATTTCCTGAACACTTTGGGTCCATTTTACTGGAGCAGTTAATTGGTCGATCAAATTCTTTTTAATCTCTGTTGGGTTTTGCACAGCTTTCGCAACGCTGTTCTGGTACACAGGGCACACCGGAGTATCGATGTCCGTTGCTTCGATAGCGGCGGCCAATTCTGCTCTAGCAGGCTCCATCAATGGGCTGTGGAATGCTCCACCCACTGGTAGTACCAAGGCACGACGCGCACCAGCTTCGGTAGCTTTTGTACAAGCGGCCTCCACGGCACTGATCGTACCCGAGATCACTAACTGCCCTGGACAGTTATAGTTCGCGGCCACGACTACGCCGTCGATATCGGCGCAAATATTTTCGACCACATCATCGTCAAGGCCTAAGATTGCAGCCATCGTGGATGGATTCTGCTCACAGGCTTTTTGCATCGCCATGGCACGCTTGCTCACCAAGGTTAAAGCGTCCGTAAAGCTCAATGCACCGGCGGCACAAAGGGCTGAAAACTCACCCAAGCTGTGGCCTGCCACCATATCTGGCTGGAACTCGTTGCCCAACAGTTTTGCCATAATCACGCTCATGGTGAAGATGGCCGGTTGGGTTACTTTGGTTTGCTTGAGCTCTTCCTCAGTTCCTTCGAACATGATTTTGCTCAATTCAAAACCTAGCACTCGGTCGGCGGTGTCGAACAGCTCGCACGCTTCTTTGTGGTTGTCGTACAAGTCTTTTCCCATTCCTGGGTACTGGGCGCCTTGGCCCGGAAATACATAGGCTTTGCTCATTCTCCGTAGTATTCTATGATATTATTATGTGTTTCGGCCAATTGGATTTTGTGCAACTCCGCCCCGTGTTCAGCGACTTTCGGTGCGAGGATCTTCCAAAATTCATAGGCAATAATCTCCGCAGTGGGCTGCTTGCCCGCCATGAAGTCGATATCTAAATTCAAGTTTTTGTGGTCGACCACATCGATGATGTGCTCGCGAATGATCTGTTTGAGGTCGAAAAGGTTCATCACGAATCCTGTATCAGGGTCGATGTCCCCGCGAACGGTCGCCTCCAGTTCGAAGTTATGGCCGTGGTAGTTCTCGTTTGAACATTTGCCGAAGACCTTTTTATTCGTCGCGGCGTCCCATTTATCATTCCACAATTTGTGCGCTGCACAGAAGTGTTCTTTACGCTTGATGTAAATCATGCTGGTAAAAGTTTAGGCAAAGATACGATGGGTGAAGTTCTCACAGGGCATTCCCGTCTTGAAGTTGCCCCCAATCTGGGTGTTGCTGGTAGAAGTCCTTGGCGGCCTGCTGCAAATCCCCATACATCCCTAGAAACCACGGCTCGAACAAGTCTATGTCCCCTTCAAGGGCGTTGTTGAAATAGTGCGCAAATGCTTCGCCACCACGATGTCTGTAGGCAATGCCTGAGGCAGTGCGTGCCAGGCCTTCGACGCTTTGGTAGGACAGGAGCCAATTTTCCCGAAGCAGGTGCGGCGCCATGTGTGCGGCTCGTCCGACCAACAGATGTTGGTGGGCAGTAATATCGTCCAAGCACATTTGAATGAATTCCGGCGCGGTAGGAGCGGGGCGGTGTCGGGTCCAATTCCAGTGGCGGTGCAAAAAGAAATCTCCCATCAAGTCCAGCGCCACCGGAGCGTATTTTCCCACGTTGGGGTAGAGTAATTTCTTAGTAGCCAGGCTCAGGGGGTGCGCATCTGCGAATTGGTCAATGAAGCGGTGGAGGTCGATGCCGAGCCTTTGGGCTGGGGTAGAACCTTCCCGCCAACCTTGGCCTTTGAAGCCATCTGCGGTGAAATTAAAAACCCGAACCTCGGAGAGGTTCGGGCTTAAATGTAAATGCGCTAAGAAGTTCAAAGCGTTGTGTTTACGCCTCAGTCACGACGAAGTCAAAGGACTCCATCACAGGGTTGATGAGGAGCTTTTCGCTCGCTTCTTTCACCATTGCCTCTGCAGCTTCCTTCGAATCTGCCTCTACCTCTAGGGT
>JAKMGS010000063.1 GCA_022424815.1 Schleiferiaceae bacterium
TAAAGCAGACCCTTGCACAGAAACTTCAACAAAAACTGAGTCCCCAACAGATTCAGCTCATGAAGCTCGTGCAGCTGCCTACGCAAAGTTTGGAGGCCCGCATCAAACAAGAAATCGAAGAAAACCCCGCCCTACTAGAAGGCCGGGACAAATCCGAAGACACCTTTGATAGCGACGTTACCACAGATACCGACGAGCGCGAAGTCAGAGATAGTTTAGAAGAGGTCAACTGGGACGATTACCTCGGCGACGAGGATACCCCAGATTACCGGACCAAGAGCAACAACTACAGCACTGATGACGAACTCTACGAGGCACCCATTGTGGTCAACGAGAGTTTTCACGAGAGCCTCGTATCCCAGCTCAATCTTCGCGACCTCAAAGATGAGGACCTAGCATTGGCCATTTATTTGGTAGGCGCCATTGACGACGATGGTATCCTGCGCCGTTCCCTTGAGGATATCGTGGACGACCTTGCCTTCTCACAAGGCTTGTTCACCGAAGTCGCCCACCTAGAAAAGATGTTGGGCATTCTTCAAGAGCTCGATCCCCCAGGAGTGGGAGGGCGTGATTTACGAGAATGTTTGATCCTCCAACTCGAACGTAAGAACGGGTCTGCGAAAGTAGAATTGGCCCTGACTATTCTCGATAGTTACTTCGATGCCTTCGTAAAGCGCCACTACCAAAAACTCATGGACAGATTGGGAGTGGATGAAGATATGCTGAAAGGGGCCATTGAGGAAATTGGCCGATTAAACCCTAAACCCGGCGGATCCTCTAACCTAAGCCGACCGACCGAGAACATCATTCCGGACTACAACTTGCAGATCGTCGAAGGCGAGCTAGAGCTTTCACTCAACGGTAAAAACGCCCCAGAGCTCAGTCTTAGCGGCCAATACCGCGATATGCTCGAGCATTACAAAGCAAGCAAGCAAAAAAACAAAGCCGAGAAAGAAGCCGCGCTCTTTGTCAAACAAAAACTAGATAGTGCCAAGTGGTTCATTGAGGCCATTGTACAACGTCAGCAAACCCTCATGTTGACCATGCAGTCCATCTTGGAATACCAAAAAGAATACTTCCTCACCGGGGACGAAACCAAACTTCGCCCGATGATATTGAAGGATATCGCTGAGGAAATTGAGATGGATATTTCGACTGTTTCGCGTGTAGCTTCGAACAAATACATTCAAACCCCATACGGTACATTTTTGATCAAGGAATTTTTCTCGGAATCCATGACCAATGCCGACGGCGAGGAAGTGAGTACGCGTGAGATCAAGAAGATTCTTGAGGATACGGTGGCAGAAGAAAACAAACGCAAACCGTTGACAGACGATGCGTTAGCGGCTATTCTCAAGGAGAAAGGCTACCCCATCGCACGCCGTACAGTGGCAAAATACAGAGAGCAATTGGACATTCCAGTCGCCAGAATGCGTAAACAGCTCTAATGGAACGCCTCAAGTACTACATCGCTCAATTCCTCAGTTACACCCTGCACCCCGGGATTATGCCTACGGTCGGTGCCGTATTAGTTTTAGGCTTCCTTCCAGTAACTTTTGAGTGGAATTTTGTAATCCAAGTGCTCTCGACCGTTTTTCTAGGTACCTATATAGGGCCTTTTCTGGGTATTGTAATCTTAAAGATCACAGGAGTCATATCAAGTGTACACCTTAAAGAGAGGGAAGAAAGGGTATATCCTTACATCATTGGAGCTGCCTCGATGATTGCGACTGGAAATCAATTAGAGCGTTCGGGCATTCCTATTGAGATCACTTGGTCCGTATACCTCAGCGCCCTTGTGGTGATCATCAGCACCATATTATTGCCCTTTTTCAAAAGTAGCGCACATGCAGCTGGGGTATTTGCCCTATTTGCCTTGTACATTTGTTTGCATCAACGCTATGGCGGTGGGGAAATCCAGCATTTATTCATTGGTGCAATAGTTCTTGGCGCCCTTTCTTGGGCCCGATTAGAACTTAAAAGGCATACTCTGCAAGAGCTATTAAGCGGTGCCTTACTGGGCTTTGTCCCTATGTTTCTGCTCCTCTCTAAGTGAATCAAATCGTTTACTCATTCTACTTGCTCAAGACACAATATTTAGGGATATTTACAATTCCTATAATGGATCATTACAACATCAAGGAAATGAAAAATCTTTTCAAAACCATTTTTGCCGCTGTTGCTATTCTCGCTTTTACCGGCACAGCGAAGGCTTCTCACAATGCAGGGGGTGATATTCAATACGAATACATCAGCTCAACAGGGGGTACGCACAAGTACAAGCTCGTAATGCGTTTGTACCGTGATGTTACCGGTATTACCCTACCTACGAGCGCCACTGTTTATGCGTGTTCAGCCAACTATTCAACCGTAAGTGCTACGCTTTCTGAAATTACTCCAGGAACCAGCGGTCAAGGGGTAGTGGCCCCTACGCTATTCGATTGTGTGAGCAGCACCAACGCAGGGGTAACCATCAACGTTGTGACCTACGAAGGGGAAATCACTCTTCCAGGGAATGCTCCGGACTGGACCTTTGCCTTCAGCACTTGTTGTCGTAACCCTGGGGTGGATAACATATTGAATCCTTCCAGTCAAGGGTTCTATATTGAAGCAAAATTGAACAACCAGATCGGTCAAAACACTTCTCCAGAGTTCGTTTCTGAGCCTGTACGTGCATTCTGTGTAGGTCGTACCTTCAACTGGAAGCAGAGTACTGTTGAACCCGATGGTGATTCATTGTTCTACCGCATTTCTCACGTAAAAGCTGGTGCTGGAGGCTCATGTACTCCCACTAATATTACGTATGCAACAGGTTGGACGTATGATCAGCCTATTACTACTTCTCCTGCGCAATCTCTCTACATGAACTCCACCACTGGTTTAATCACCTTCAAGCCTGCCTCAGTAGAGATTGATGTAATGGCGGTGACCGTGGATGAGTACCGTTATGATTCAACGCTTTATGTATGGCGTAAGATTGGTGAGGTAAACCGTGATATGCAGATTGCCATCGCTTCTGCTTGTACGCCCCAAGCTCAAGCGGGTGTTCAGCTAGACTATCAGGCGCCTGGCATCTACCAAGATCCTGATAACGGCCTCCCAACTGTAGATTACAACTGTTTGGATTCTACTGTAACCTTGAAATTTAAAGTTAAGCTAGACTGTTCATCGATCTCTCCTGACGGTACAGACTTCCGTTTAACGAAACCTGATGGACAGCCGTTGGCCATTGAGTCCTTCACGGCAAACTGTGATGCGAACAATGAGGCCACGCAAATGACCATCAAACTTTACAAGCCTCTTTCCAAAAACGGTAAGTACTTCTTGTACTCTAAAGTCGGTAACGACGGCAACACCTTGTTGAACAAGTGTGGTTTCCCTATGAACGAGTTTGATACCATCCAGTTGAATGTAACAGGATGTTTCAACGCCATTTACGAGATGGAAAATGTAACCATTGAAGACGATCAAAACCCAGTCATTGAATGGAGTGCAGATACTTCTTCTTACCCAGATTACCTCTTCCAAGAATGGCAAATCTTCCGCAAGGATCCAGGTGCTACTAACTACGTGAAGGTAGGTACGGTCTTCGATCAGTATAAGTACAACTTCAAAGATGGCCAGATTGGTTTCATCAAAGTAGATCAAGACAGCTACGACTATCGTGTTGACATGAAACTCAACGACGACCTACAGGGTGCTAGTAACGATATTCACAGCATTCTTTTGGAGCGCGATAATGGTATTGTGCCAATTGTTGATCCAGATACAGTACCTGTAAATCTTCAGTGGAACCAGTACAACGGATGGGCTGTTGATAGCTATACGGTATTCTTACAAGAGAAAATCGGTGGTACTTGGATGGGCGAATGGATCCACGATCACGTGGCTTCACCACAAAACCCGGTGCTGGCTCCTGATACGACTTATCAAATGTTCCTGGAATTGGCACCAGGTGAATACCGCGTGTGTGTTCGTACGACTAACCCGTTAGATACTCAGTATACTGCATACTCAAACTGTTTGCCTATTATCATCACAACACCTCCGTTCCCAGATACGGTTGTTGTACCGAACTTCATCACGCCAAACGGCGACGGTGTAAACGACGGATTCATCATCCAGAACGTAGACGATTACGAAGATTTGAGCCAGTTGTCTATATACAACCGTTGGGGCGATCGCGTATGGCAATCGGACTACCTCTACGACAACTCTAACCCATGGCGCGGAACCAACATGAATGGCGTTAAGCTCGCTGATGGTGTGTACTTCTACACGCTTGAGCTCTTGAACGCTTCCGACAACTACGAGTATGTTGTCAACGGAACCGTGACCATTATGGATGCTCGATAGCATCTCAAACATGTCCCCACTCTCTTAACACGAGAACACATGGCCCGGCCCCGAAGGGAGCCGGGCCTTTTTTATCTTTGACTCATGGCGGCTAGCGAACACATCACCAACTTGCTCAAAACCCTCCCGAATAAACCGGGGGTGTACCAGCATGTGGATAAGGATGGAAAGATTCTCTACATCGGCAAAGCCAAGGATCTGCGCAAAAGGGTCAGCTCGTATTTCACGAAGAACGACCACAGCGCACGCATCGCCACCATGGTGCGAAAAGTCGCAGATATTCGTACCATCATCACGGATTCCGAAGGGGATGCATTACTGCTGGAAAACAACCTCATCAAAGAGCATCAGCCGCGCTACAACATCAACCTCAAGGACGACAAGAGCTATCCGTACATAACCATTCGAAAGGAGCGCTTCCCGCGTATCTACGGCTTGAGGAACCTTACGCGCGATGGCAGTGAGTACTATGGGCCTTACCCGTCGGTGAAGTCCATGAAAGCCGTACTCGAACTCATCCGCCAGATGTATCCTACGCGCACTTGCAAGTACAACCTCAGCGCGGAAAATATCGAGGCCGGCAAATTCAAAACCTGTCTCGAATACCACATTGGGAACTGTAAGGGCCCGTGTGAGGATTTGCAAAGCGAAGAAGATTATATGGCCGATGTCGAGGCGGCGAGAAAGATCATAAAGGGCCAATTAGGTTCGGTAAAGCAACACCTCAAACAGCGCATGATGACCCACGCTGAGGCCATGGAGTTTGAGCAAGCCCAGCTCTGTAAGGTAAAACTCGAGGCCTTGAAAAAATACGCCGCGAAGAGCACCGTGGTCAGCTTCAGTCTCACCAACATTGATGTGTTCAGCATCAGCATGGATGCAGAGTTTGGGTATGTGAACTACCTGCAAGTGATCGAGGGCGCCATTGTGCAGAGCTATACGCTGGAGATCAAAAAGAAATTGGACGAAGAGCCGGCAGCCTTCTTGCACCTGGCCATCCCGGAGATTCGGGACCTCTTCGGCTCCACAGCACGCACCATTTTCACCTCCCACCCTGTGGAGCTCGAGATCGAAGGCTCCACCTTTCACGTCCCGCAAAAAGGGGAGAAGCGAAAACTCATCGACCTAAGCATCAAGAACGCCCTGTACTACCGACAGGAAAAGCTCAAGAACATTCAAATCGTCGATCCGGACCGTCATGTGAAGCGCATCATGACCCAAATGAAGACCGACTTGCGTATGCCTGTGGAGCCACGTCATTTAGAATGTTTCGACAACTCGAACATTCAGGGGACCAACCCCACAAGCGCATGTGTGGTCTTTAAAAACGGAAAGCCCTCTAAAAATGACTACCGCAAATTCAACATCAAAACGGTCGAAGGTCCCGATGATTTTGCCTCGATGGAGGAGGTCGTGCACCGACGTTACAAGCGCCTGGTGGAGGAAGGAGAACCGCTTCCGCAGCTCATTATTATTGATGGAGGCAAGGGCCAATTAGGCGCTGCACTCAAGGCCCTGGAAAGATTAGGGCTGCGCGGCAAGATTACCATCATCGGCATCGCCAAGCGTTTGGAAGAACTCTATTTCCCGGGCGACCCCTACCCGCTGCATTTGGACAAGCGTTCGGAGACGTTGAAGATCATCCAGCAGGCCCGTGACGAGGCGCACCGCTTCAGCTTGAGCCACCACCGCAATAGACGCAGCAAGGGGACTTTTAAAAGTGAGTTGGAAGGCGTTAAGGGAATAGGACCCGAAACCATTAAGGAATTATTGCGCCAATTCAAGAGCGTAAAACGCATCAAAGCCGCCAGCTTCGAGCAACTCAAAGAAATCGTGGGTCACGCCAAAGCCAAGGCACTTTCGGATTATTTCTCCTCAGATAAATAAGTCTGCCAACTGTGGTGGAAGAACAGCACCGCCGTTTCGTCGCGGTCGTTGAAGTATTGAATCATACGTGCCACAGTGGTCACAATCTCCTTGGCCTTTTCGATGCGCTCCTTCAGGATCAGGTCAATGCTGTCGATGTAAATGGCCACGCCCTCGCCGGCCACCGATAGGTCCTCCGCATCGCGGTCATCGTCCTCACCGCTGTCGAGGATTTTGACGATGGGCCACTTCAAATCAGCCGCTGCCAATTCCTCGCGAACTTCATCAACATCAACCACAAACTGTACGGAAATACCTTCAAACATCGAATTCAGATTTGGAACAAAGGTCAGATAAAATCACTGATCTCCCCAAGGTCCTTCTTGGAAATATCCGGGACTTGGGCACCGTCGGCAGCATAGCCTACAGGCATCAACAAAAAGGCGCGTTCGTTGGCGGGACGACCTAAGATCTTGCCCAGAAAATCCATGGGAGAGGGGGTGTGGGTCAAGGTCGATAGCCCTGCTGCGTGGATCGCCGCAATTAAGAATCCACAGGCAATGCCTACGCTTTCCTGCACGTAATAATTCTTCGCCTTCTGCCCATCCTCGTCTACCTCGTAGTTTTTGCGAAATACCACAATCAACCAGGGTACAGTCTCTAGAAAGGGCTTTTCCCAGTCCGTACCGAACGGCTTCAAATCCTCCAGCCATTGGTCACTCGCACGACCTCCGTAGAAGGCTCTTTCCTCTTCCTCTGCGGCGAGACGGATTTGGCGCTTGAGATCCGGATCTTGAACCGCCACGAAATGCCAGGGCTGCTTGTTGGCGCCGGAAGGCGCGGAAGCCGCGAGGGCAATCAATCGCTCTATGGTTTGGCGCGGCACTGGAGCATCGCTAAACTCCCGGAGCGACCGGCGCGTAGATAGCGCACGCTCCACCGTTTCGAACAAAGTTTTTGCTTCTTCTTCGTTCGATGGCCAGGGTTCGTAAGACTTAAAATTGGTATCCATTCCCCTAAAATAAGGGACTTTATTCGTCGCTCAAGACTTTTCCGTCTTCAATGCTGATGATGCGACGCGCTTTTTTGATCACCCGGTCGTCGTGTGTGGCAAATACGAAGGTCATTCCCTCCTCTTTATTGAGCTTCTCCATGATATCCAAGAGGTTGGCCGTACTGGTCGAGTCCAAGTTCGCGGTAGGCTCGTCTGCCAATACGAATTGGGGTTTGGATGCGAGCGCTCGGGCCACGGCCACGCGCTGCTGCTGACCTCCTGATAATTGGCCGGGGCGTTGCCCTTCCTTCCCCTTCAGCCCCACCGCCTCGAGCAGCTGCTGGGCACGCGCCTCGCGCTCCTCTTTGGGACGGTCTTGCAGGAGCATAATGAAGCTTACGTTTTCCTGAGCGCTGAGCACAGGTATAAGGTTATAGGCCTGGAATACGAAACCGATGTTGCGCAAGCGGAAGTCGATGAGTTGGTTTTCGCTCAAGGTTGTGATGTCGACACCACCAATCTCGATGGTGCCCGAAGTCGGCTGATCCAATCCACCTAACAGGTTAAGCAAGGTGGTTTTCCCACAACCAGATGGGCCTTTCAAAGCGGTAAACTCACCTTCCGTAATGGTAAGGTTAATTCCGTTAACCGCGTGCACCGGCACGGCGCCTTCGTAGACCTTCTCGAGGTTTTTGATTTCAATAACCGGTTTGCTCATAACTATTGGCCACGAATGGCTTCGACTGGGTTCAACTTCAAGGCACGCACTGCCGGTAGAATAGAGGCAATGAGTGCTGTGGTCACCACCATAATGGCGATGATTATATAGTATTCCGGAACAATTTCCGGATAGATAATGCTCTGCACGCCTAGCTCCGCGAGACCTTCTTTCTTACTGGTCAAATCCACGCCTATGCGCATCATGATTCGGGTACTGAGGTCACCCAGCACAATGCCGATGGGCCCGCCAACAAAACCCAGTATGAGGGTTTCGAGTAAAATCATCAGGAAGAGCTTGCGCTTGTTCAAGCCCACGGCCATCAACATGCCTAGTTCCCTTCTGCGCTCCAAAATTGCCATGAGCATATTGTTGATGATACCAAAGAGTAAAGCCATCATGATAATCCCCAGCACAAGCACAAGCATGATCGCCATCATATCATCGGCAAAACCCAGCTCAGGGTTGACCTGTTTCCATGATTTCAAGGACATCCCATTAGGCAAGACCGCAGCCAGTTCCACAGTCTTTTCATCGGTATCCACAGTTTCAGTAAACCTGACTAATACCTCATGCACGAGCGGGGCACTAAGCGTTTTCTCTAAATCCTCATGGTGCACGTACAAGTGAAACTCATCCCATGTCGCATTCAATGTTTTATAAATCCCCGATACACGGAAAGAAGCGCGACTGAGTGTCCCTTCTGTATCTTGAAAGGTTAAGACCACCTTGCTACGGAGTTTTAGGCCTAATCTATTGGCCAATTTTTCGCCAATAACCAACCTGTTCCGACCTTCAGATTCGAAGAAATCACCTTCCACCAATGACACGGGAAGCGTTGTTTGTGCTCGTTCGTCTTCCGGCCAAACTCCCATAATGCGGACGGCACGTGCGCTCTTTGCGCTATTGATCATGCCTTGCAATACCGTGCGTTGTGCAGTACCTGCTACAAAAGGTAAATGCTCGACCTCCTCCCGCAGCTCATCCACTGCAACATCGTCGCCAAGGACAGCCCCGGATAAAGGCTCGATATCGAATGCAGTACTGTGGATTTGCGCATGGCCTATTGTGGTGCCGATGGCTGAAGCCGTGCGTTCATTGTTCATCCCGAAAGAGAAACCAATGATCAGAAGACCCGCCCAAATGCCGACCGCAATAGAGCCAATCACAATGAAGGAGCGAACCTTGGATCTCCATATGTTACGCCAAGCTACTTTGAAGATCATGATCGCATGCTTTTAACCGGTTCAAGCTTCAAAATTTTCCAAACGGCATAGGAACTGACAAGGCTGCCTATGACAAATACGATGGCCCCGTGGTTCAGGTTGATGATGAACGAAGTGGTGGTATAGAGTTTTGGCTCAAAATCGAACTGTTCAATGGCCTCCTTCATTTGACCGCTGAGGTCAATGGGGTTGTACTTGAAGTAGAATTGGACCGGCTTCACTAAGGCCATGCCCACAATGGCGCCACCTAGGGTGAGCATGAGGTTTTCCAGGACCGTAACCAGCGCTAGCTTCGACTTACGCATCCCTATGCTGACCAATATCCCGAACTCGCGCTCACGCTCGCTCACCATCATGATAACCGTCCCCAGCAACACGAACGAGATGATGAAATACAAGATGGTGATGAAGATTTGCCCTCCCGCCATGTCGGCCTCAATGGTTTGAATAAGCTCGGGAAAGAGTTCTTCCCATTCCAACAGCTCCAATTCTTCGCCCATCATAGGCAGCAGTTCAGCCTTAACTTCTTTATGGTCCGCGCCCGGCTCAAGATCAATGACCGCAGTAGTCAACAAGCCCATCCCATTGTACATCCATTGTGCCGTTTGAAGGGGCATAAGGACCAATTGTTTGTTCAACTCCGGGTTTGAGATTTTTGCGATGCCGCTCACCATGAATTGGCCATAGGCACTCGCTCCGCGATATCCCTGACTTAAAAACAACAAGGAATCGCCCACGCCAACCTTTAAAAACTCGGCCAATCCCTCAGAAACCACCACCTGGTCCGAGCCTGGTTCAAAAACACTTCCAGACACAATCTGATCTGTAAGTTGTAACCCGGGCAACTCCATTTCAGGTTCTATACCCAGCACCAAGCTTCCCCTATTATTCTGACCTGTGCTTACCAAGGAGAAGCTTTCTAACCTGCGCACGACCGAGCGGACCCCATCGACTTCCTCCCATCGCGCAACGGGCAATGCGGCCTCGTCCATGCTGAGATCCAAGCTTTGTTCTCCCC
>JAKMGS010000159.1 GCA_022424815.1 Schleiferiaceae bacterium
ACATAGGCCTCGTATTCCTTGGTAGAAGGACCGTAAAAACCGGTATGAATCTTCACCACATTCCCTTGGTGATCCAACATAATCGAAGTAGGATAGCTTCTAATCTGTTCCAAGGGCAACACTGCATTGCGGTCTTGTTGAGCATTATAGGTCGCAATAACCATAGGGAAGGAGGTGCCTAAATCGCGCTCCATTTTTTGTACGGCAGCCGTAGCTTTTTCCAACGTCCCGCTGTATTCGTAGCTCAATCCAAAAACATCAATGGCTCCCTCAAATTCACGGTAGTACTGGTCCAACACTCGGCCTTCGTCCATACAGTTTGGACACCACGATCCTTGGATGGCTAAGATGGTAGGCTTAGTGATGGTCCGGCTATCAAAGTGAAGGGTATCGCCTTCAAGACCCGGCAAGTGCCATTCGATGTGGGTATAATCTTCGCGCAACGTTGACATTTCCTCTGGATCTTCTAGCGTGGCAAAATCATCTGCAATGCCGGAGAAGGAGTAGTAGCCCGTCATCCCGGCCCAAACGTCTCCTTCGATGGTACTATCCGAGACCGCAGCGCGGACGTTGTAGATAAATCTACCGTCGAAGCCCATGAGCTCAAAACCACCCTCGACCTCGTAACCCGTCATAAATCTGCTATCGCCAGTAGAGGTGGCGATGGTACCAACAAGCACACCGTCTTTTGTATCGAGCTGCAGCAAGGCAGGCATTTCTTCATCACCTATGTAGCGCGAGATGGCGTATTGGCTTGAGAAGTTTGAAGAGATCTTCTCGTACTCTATGGTACCCGGCTTGAGTTTAAGAGGTAATCGATAATTGTTTGCATCTGTACGGTAGTATTCTCCTTTAAACCCATCCTCTGTTGGAACGAGCCATAGGTCCGAGGCGAACACTGGGAAAGTACCTCGAAGAGTATCTTTTCCGCTTAGAGTTACTTCAAAAGACTCTTGTACGCCGTTGTAAAACGTTAGTGTATTCTCTTCCAAGTGAACGTTAAAGGACACGCTAGTGGAATCGTTTTGGATGATGGATCCAATGAAATCCTGACCTGTGGCTGCTTCTGTTTGTGGCTCAGGTTGTGAGCAAGAAAAAAGGGCCATCGAAATGGCCCCTATGATGATGAAATTCTTCATGTTTGAATCAGAGGTTTAATTCCTCAATAAAGGTATCAATCTTTCTTTCAAGTCCTGCCTTGGTTGCGGCATGGCTATGACCAGTGGTAGCGCGCACGCTGAAGTAGAACTTGATTTTTGGTTCTGTCCCCGATGGGCGGGCACTGACTTTATCTCCAGCTTCCGTGATGAACTGCAAGACATTTGAAGATGGCAGCGCAGTGCTTGATTTTGCTCCCGTACGCAGATCGGTCTGAGTGGAATTGCTATGGTCGAAGGCAATGACCACTGGAGAGCCAGCCAAGGTCTTTGGCGGGTAATTGCGCAGGGCAGTCATCATATCCGCAATCTCTTGGGCTCCGGAACGGCCTTTCTTGGTGATGGAAATCAATCGCTCTTGGTATTGGCCAAACTCGCGGTGGATGGCTTCTAGCTGTTGTAAGACTGTACGGCCTTGTGCCTTGGCATTAGCGGCCATTTCCGCAATCATCACTGCAGAAGCCACGGCATCTTTGTCGCGAACGGCATCCCCGATGAGGTAGCCGTAGCTTTCTTCACCGCCCACTAGGAATTGTTCCTCCGGCTTGTGATTGATGATATCTGCGATCCACTTGAATCCGGTCAAACAGCGGTAACAAGGCACGCCATAGGCCGCCGAGATGTCGGCAATGAGATCCGTGGTCACTACTGTGGCAGCAGTAAATCCGTTTGAGGGCAGGGTGCCGTTTTCCTTATATGCATTGAGGATGTAGTGGACGAGTAGTGCTGCAGTATCGTTTCCGTTGAGCAGTTGCATTTTGCCTGTTCCATCGTTGGCAGCAATGCCCACGCGATCAGTATCAGGATCACAACCGATCACTAGATCAGCTCCGGTAGCTTCGGCCTGTGCAACGGCCATGGCAAGGGCAGCACTTTCTTCTGGGTTAGGGCTGGCGACGGTAGGGAAATTGCCGTCGGGGGTGCTTTGCGCTTCTACGAGCTGTACATTGGTGAAGCCCGCTTTGGCCAAGGCTGGAGGTACGCTAATGATTGAGGTGCCGTGCAATGCGGTAAAAACGATGTTTAGATCGGTTTTGCCGGCGTTGCTCAAAGACAATCCCGCAATCATATCTGTGTATTTCTCGTCGAGTTCACTGCCTACGGTTTCGATTAAGGCTTCATTGGCATCCCAACGAATATCTTGGAAACGAGTGGCACGCACCTGCTCAATAACGCCTTTGTCGTATGGAGGCACTAATTGGCCCCCGTCGTTCCAATATACCTTGTACCCATTGTATTCCTTTGGGTTGTGTGAGGCCGTTAAAACGATGCCGAAATCACAGCCAAGCTCGCGTACGCTGAAGCTGAGCTCAGGCGTCGGGCGTAAATCCTCGAAAAGGTAAGTCTGTACACCATTGGCACTAAGCACTTCTGCCACTTTGCGTGCAAAGGCTTTTGAGTTGTTGCGGCTGTCGAAGGCAATGGCTGCTTTGAGGTCCGTGCGACCCATGGATTGCTGGGCATAAACGGCCAAACCTTGTGTCGCTAAACCGAGTGTATATGGGTTAATTCTATTGGTTCCCACGCCCATGATTCCGCGCATACCACCAGTTCCAAAGTCCAAGTCTTTGTAAAAGGGCTCAATCAAGGTATCTCCACCGGCATCCAGCATAGCCTGTGCAGCAGCACGAGTTTCTGCATCAAATAAATCAGAGGTCCACAACGTGGCATTTTCGGTAGCAATGGATAGAACGTCCGCGCTCATGTAGCTAATGGTTTTTTATGAATCTCAAAAATACAAAAAGGGGGCCGGAGCCCCCTAGACATTGTTATGACAATGTGTAATTTATTTCACAAATTTATTCGTTGCCAAGCATCTCGTAGGAGCGTGCAATGAAGGCAGTCAGCTCTTCCCCGTGCAGCAGGTTTTGCTGAAGCTTAGCGAGGTCAAGTGCCTGATTGACAGCCGTTCCACGAGCATCTGAATCTTCAGTATCCAAGATTTTTGAAGCTAATGGGTGGTTAGCATTGACGATCAGATCGTACATATCCGGGAAATCTCCCATGCCCATCATACCTCCGCCACCGGTCATCTGCATTTCCTTCATACGGCGCATGAATTCAGGAACGGTAATTACTAGCGGTGCCTCGGTAGAGTCCATGTCTTCGAGTTTTAAGGTGAACTTTTCCTTTGGAACGATGGCTTCTAATCTGGTTTTGAGTTCTTCTTTTTGCTTGTCGCTGAGCTTGGCTACACGAGTTTCGTCCTTCTTGATGAGGTTGTCGATCAAATCGCTATCCACACGTGCGAAAGTGGTGTTTTCGTGCTCTTGTTCTAATTTCTGCAAGAAGTGGCTGGTCAGCGGTGAATCTAGAAGCAGTACGCTGTAGCCTTTGGCTGTCGCAGCCTGGATGTAGCTGTGTTGTCTGTCTTTGTGCGAAGCGTAGAGCACTACGGTCTTTTTGTCCTTATCCGTTTGATTCTCTTTGATCGTTTCGAGGTAGGCTTCAAAGGTGTGGAG
>JAKMGS010000160.1:0-1891 GCA_022424815.1 Schleiferiaceae bacterium
TCTATGCAAAATCAAAAAGAGATCGCTCGTCGAAGACAAAGCGTGGGATACGGCTCGTCGAGTAGTACCTATATCGTCTCGCTGGTGGATCGAGAAATAGTACCCACAGAGTACTTGGAACAATTGGATACTAGAATCTAAAGTGCCCCGTTGATGTTGTGATATTAATCCCCTTGGTACGGTGGGGACATATTAGAATACTTCATCAAAGTCTCCGGATTCATTCTTGGGCAAACAATCTACATCTATGCCTAAATCCCCCATGGGTCGTTCAAAAGGGTCTTGACTAACACCCAAGTCTGGATTGGAATAGTTCTTTTTCATATACAGACCCCAAATAGGAAGAGCAGTAGCAGCACCCTGCCCATAATATGTGCTTCCAAAGTGTGCAGAACGATCCTCACACCCCGTCCAAATACCTGTAATTAGGTTTGGAACCGCTCCCATGAACCAACCGTCGGATTGATTTTGGGTGGTGCCAGTTTTTCCAGCTATTTCGTTTGTGAATTCATAAGGATATCCCGTGATAACGTCTTTCCTATAATTAGCATACTTATGACGTAATCTAATACCGGTACCGCCTTCGGTCACCCCCATGAGTAGTTTGAGAATTGCATAAGCATCCTTGTCACTCATGACTTGTCGGCTCTCAGGACTAAATTCCTCTAAAACAACACCGTTTTTATCCTCGATACGTGTGATCATTATGGGCTCTACATACCGTCCTTTATTGGCGAATGTCGTATAAGCTCCTACCATTTCATAAACGCTTAGGTCAACGGTTCCTAAAGCTATAGAAGGTGCGTTAGGAATTTCGCTGGTTACACCCATTTTACGTGCTAAGCTTATCACTGGCCCTGGTCCCACTTGTTTCATCAAGAATGTGGTAATGGTATTCATGGAATTTGCCAAAGCATTCTTTAAATTGATCATTCCTCCATACTTATTGTCTGAATTTGAAGGACACCAATCTTTGGTCAATCCGTATTCTCCTTTTTCAATACAGATTTTGGTATTTGGGACTTCTAAACAAGGGCTGTAGTTTTTCTCCAATATTGCCGCGGAATAAACGAAAGGCTTAAATGTGGACCCTACTTGACGTTTTCCCTGCTTTACGTGGTCGTATTTGAAATATTTATAGTCATTTCCACCAACCCAAGCTTTTACGAAACCGGTTTGTGGCTCGACACTCATAAGCCCAACTTGGTAAAGCCCTTTATAGTAAGTAATACTATCCATTGGACTCATAACAGTATCCTTATCACCTTGCCATGTGAAAATGGTCATAGGTATTTTAGTGTTAAACACGTTTTGAATACTATCCGGACTCGCGCCTTTTTTCTTAAGTCTTCTGTAGCGCTGGGTGTTCTTCATCGCCTGTTCAAGGATCGCTGCGATATTTTCTTCAGCGTTTCTTCTGAAGTAAAATGGTCCATTTTCACGATCACTAGTGGTTAATTCAAAGACGCGTTGAAGGTTACTCATGTGCTCTTGCACGGCTGCTTCCGCATTTCTTTGCATTTCGGCATTGATGGTTGTATAAATCTTTAACCCTCCACTATACAGATCTAAGTCTCGCCCTGTTTGGTCTTCGTACGTTTCAATCCAATCTTTCATGTAACCTCGAAGGTATTCTCTGAAATAGGGCGCTAATCCGGAGTTGTGGCTTTGAGGTCTAAAGTGCAGTTCTAAAGGAATTTGTTTAAGGCTGTCTTTTTCCGCTTCCGTGATCATCCCATTTCGAACCATTTGAACGAATACTTGATCACGACGCAGTTTTGTACGCTCGGGATACCGCTTCGGATTGTAGTATGAGGGGTTTTTAGCCATTGCAACGAATACAGCAGCTTCCTCAATATTTAAGTCCATGGGACTTTTATTAAAGTAAGTC
>JAKMGS010000160.1:1901-3614 GCA_022424815.1 Schleiferiaceae bacterium
GCCGCTGAGTTTATCCCAACCGCTTGGTATAAAAAGTCAAGTTGATTCAGGTATAAGGCAATTATTTCCTCTTTGGTGTAAATACGCTCAAGACGAACCGCAATAACCCATTCCCCGAATTTTTGCATGATGCGTTCGATCAGGTTGGTGGCGGGCTCAGAGAATTGCATTTTAGCCAGCTGCTGTGTCAAGGTCGACCCACCTCCTTTTGTCCCTAGGTAGGCGACGGCTCTAATCAAAGCCTCAGCATCCACCCCGCTATGAGAGTAAAAGCGTTCATCTTCTGTAGCCACCAATGCTTTTCCAAGCCATGGAGATAGTTCATCGTACGTTGCTATCGTTCTATTTTCACTGTAGAACGTTCCCAGCACTTCATTGTCCTCAGAGATAATTTGTGTGGCTAGCTTAGTCTCAGGATTTGCAATTTGCCCAATATTGGGAAGGGGATAGAAAACTTCTGCCACGGTTAGCGTGAGCATTAATGCAATTCCCCAAACAGGACTTGTAATTGCAATTAAAGCCAGGATGACCTGCTTTTTATAGCTTCTAGATTTAGTTGGTGTGGATTCTGTTTCCATAGAGTATAAAAATAACGAAATGTGGCACCCGAGATTATCGAACAATAAGAACTTTTCCCATAGCGGTGATCTCGCCTAAATCATCGCTCACGTAAATCAGGTACACCCCGCTGGCCACCTTTTTACCTTGGTGATTGATGCCGTCCCAACGCATTTGTCCACCTTCGGCTACGGTCTCGTAAACCAGGTTTCCGCTCACGTCGGTGATTTTGATCTGTGCGTTTTCGGGGCAGCCTTGCGCTAGAATTGGACCCTCGTAACCCGGACGAATAGGATTCGGGTAGACCAAAAGTTCCGGATATAGGCCTAGGTAGCCCGGAGTGGCCGTGCCGCGATAGCCAATAACGCCCAGTTCCGTGGCGATCACCACCTCTCCTGAGGTGGGGTCGATGGCGAGACTCTGAATGTTGTTGGACAACAAAGGACTATTCTCTGCCGTGAAATGTTGAAGGGTGCTCAGACCGTCCGCGCCGATCAGGAAGAGGCCGGCACCGCGGGTACCGATCCACTTTTGGTTGGCGCCGTCCACGACGATGGCGGTGATGGGTGTTTCCCCGAGGAGCTTTTGAACCACGCCATCTTCTTCGAAAAGTATGGGCCGCGCATCTGCATTGCCGCCGTCAAAGAGGTTGTTGGGGCTGTAGAGCACTACTAATCCTTCGTCCGTTCCTATCCAAAATTCCCCGTCGTGGTCTATGGCCATGGACAGGACGTGGTCGGATGGAAGATCGCCTGAACCTATGCCGGTGGAGAGGTTGCGCTTGGCACCGTCGAAAATTCTGTAGCCGTAAATGCCGTTGGTTCGGCTTTGAATGAAGAGCATGCCGTCGTGGTGCGCGATATCTTTCAACGCGACTCCATCAGCTCCTGGACTGAGGGAATAGGAAGCCCAATTCCCTTCTGTATCTCTCGAAAATAATGGGGTAGAGACCAGGCTTTGCACCCCCCATAGGTTGCCATCATCGTCAAAGGTCAGTCCCCCAGTTCTAAGGTCGGAGTCGTTCCCGTTCACCCCTTTCAAGGCGCCCACGGTATTGGTGGTGTTGTACAGTGCGATGGTATCCTCGATATAGGTTGGGTCTGCCATTCCTTCGAGGTGGACAATGCCCTTACCCCAAGAGCTGAGGTAGAGGGT
>JAKMGS010000064.1 GCA_022424815.1 Schleiferiaceae bacterium
GGTCGGTCAATAACGTATGATATCCCGCCAATAAACCCATGTCCACTTCTTTGATCACCAAAGTAGCCTGGGCTTTCGCAACCATGCTCCCGAAGAGAACGATCAAAACAACAAGTACTTTTTTCATGGGTATGTTATTACTCCTAAAAGGTCTAAAAAACTATGCCAACGGCAAAAAATAGGGGGTAAAAAGAGCGAGCCGCGTCTTCGACGCGGCTCGCAATGAACATTTAAAAATTTTAGTAGCGGTAGTGCTCTGGCTTGAACGGTCCTTCCACCGTCACACCGATATAGTCCGCTTGGTCTTTGCGAAGCGTCTCTAGCTCCACACCAATCTTCTCCAAGTGCAGACGAGCTACTTTCTCATCCAAGTGCTTAGGAAGCGTGTACACCTTGTGCTCGTACTTGTCGCTATGCAACCACAACTCAATCTGAGCCAACGTTTGGTTCGTGAAGCTGTTTGACATTACAAACGACGGGTGACCGGTAGCACAACCTAGATTCACCAAACGGCCTTCTGCCAATACGATGATCTCGTTGCCTTCTACATTATATAGGTCCACCTGTGGCTTGATCACCACCTTGGTATCGCCGTACGCACCGTTCAACCATGCCATGTCAATTTCGTTATCGAAGTGGCCGATATTACAAACGATGGTCTTATCGTTCATCAACTTGAAGTGTTCTTCAGTGATGATGTCTTTATTTCCTGTTGCAGTTACTACAATCTGAGCACGTGGAATAGCAGTTTCCATACGCTTCACCTCGAAGCCGTCCATGGCTGCTTGCAATGCACAAATAGGATCGATCTCAGTAACAATCACACGAGCACCTGCACCTCGCAATGATGCCGCAGTACCCTTACCTACATCACCGTAACCGGCAACAACAGCAACTTTACCAGCAATCATCACGTCAGTAGCACGACGGATCGCATCTACCGCAGATTCTTGACAACCGTATTTGTTATCGAACTTCGACTTCGTTACCGAATCATTTACGTTGATCGCTGGAAGCACCAATGTACCGTTGATCTCACGCTCGTACAAACGGTGAACACCGGTAGTAGTCTCTTCAGACAATCCTTTAATGCCCTCTACTAATTCTGGGTACTCGTCGAAGACCATATTAGTCAAATCACCACCATCGTCCAAGATCATGTTCAATGGCTGACGGTCTTCACCAAAGAATAGCGTCTGCTCGATACACCAGTTGAATTCCTCCTCAGTCATGCCCTTCCAAGCATATACTGGAATACCCGCTGCTGCGATGGCTGCTGCCGCGTGGTCTTGCGTAGAGAAGATGTTACAAGAAGACCAGGTCACATCCGCGCCTAGTTCAACCAAGGTCTCAATCAATACCGCCGTTTGGATGGTCATGTGCAAACAACCCGCGATGCGCGCACCGGCAAGTGGTTTGCTGGCACCGTACTCTTCACGTAGGGCCATAAGACCTGGCATCTCTGCCTCGGCTAATTTGATTTCTTGTCGGCCCCATTCGGCCAACGACATATCTTTAACTTTGTAAGGAATGTATTGCGTTACTTCGCTCATTGTTTCTTGTCAATTAAGTCCGGCAAAGGTACATAACAACAGCGGAGCGCAAAAGTTTGTGATAAAGATGAGTACTACGATAAGCTTTTCGGAATTGAATGAGGAGGTCCAAGTCCGTTGGCACCCCACTCCCCCCCATGGGCGATGCTCGGATTTATGGTGTGCGGAAGACCAAGAAAAGTGGCAAGAACTTCGCGCTGAGGCCAAACGCAACGAAATGGCCGCCAGTCGCAGTGCACTCCAAGCTATTTTGGGGCAAGACCTGCAGCAGATGCGTTTTGTGGGAGGCAAGCCGGAGCACCCCAAGGGGCCCATCTCTTTATCACATTGCAAAACAGGGGCTGTCGCAGCCCACTCTCCTTCTTTAGCCATTGGTGTAGACGTAGAGATTGAGCGATCGCAGCTCACGAAAATTGCTTCCAAATTTGTCCGTTCGGACGAGCAGCGATTCTTGGAAGACCTTGGTAAGCAAGACGCCTTACAGCTCATCTGGGGGATTAAAGAAAGTTTGTTCAAGCTCTATGGTGAGGGCGGCGTAGACTTCCGAGAACACCTTCACATCACCACGCTTGAAAGAACTTCGGACGACAATGGATGGATAGGGATGGCGTGGATTTATCCTACCCATGATCGTAAGGTGGCCAAGGCATGTTTGGTTCAAGGCCGCTTTCATGAGGGCACCTACATCTGCCTTGCCACGCACCGCAGGCCGATGGCACCGATCAAGACAGCGCGATTCACACTTCGTGAATGGAACCTCAGCGATGCTGCTTGGTTGTATAAGCTCAATCAGGATCCAGAAGTGGTTTATTTTACTGGAGATGCTGGATTTGATTCCATAGAGGCGGCCCACGGGTTAATCGCTACATACCTCAACTACCAACGCGACGGTTATGGCCGTTGGATGGTAGAGGATACACATTCCGGAGAGGCACTCGGATGGTGCGGTCTGAAGAAGAATGCTTGGGGTATAGATCTTGGTTACCGATTCTTTAGGAAATTTTGGGGCCAGGGTGTGGCCACGGAATGTGCTGAGGCAACCGTGAACTGGGCGCGAGAAATGGGATTGCCCCGATTAATTGGACGGACCTTGACCGGAAATCCTGCCAGTGCTCGAGTTTTGGAAAAATTGGACTTTGAACGCTACAGTGAACAACCCATTGAGGACTTTGCCACAGGCCAAAAGATGAACGCCGAAGACTTGAAGCGTTGGCAAGGGCAGCAAATGGTCATAATGAAACTGGATTTATGATGCTGCATTTGATTTTCACTGGGGTCGAAAGCACCTTTAAAAGCGCATTAGCGAAAGCCATTGGTGAGGCACTATCCCGTGAGGTTTGTGGGGAGTTTGCGCGGGAATATTTAGATAAATTGGACCCTAAGCCTTCTATGCATCCATTTCCTAAGAAGCATTTTGAGGCCATAGCACAGGGCCAATTACTTGCTCAAGAAAAGCATGGTTATTACCAGGAGGGGCAACAGATATTCGATACCGACGGCCTAACACTTGCTATTTGGGGGGGCGATAAATTTGGCGTTGAAGATGCCCATTGGTTGGCTCCTGGAGGACCTTCTTTTTATCTACTGTGCGCCCCGACCAATACCTATACCGACGACGAATACCGCACAGATGGCCACCGTCGCGACGAGCTGCATCAAAAATTCGTGGATGTATTGGAGGAATTGGGCAGGCCTTACCTCATTTTACGAGAGCCTGTTTTCGAAGATAGATTAAATGAGGCCCTACGCATTATCAAAGGACTGGGGGTTTAAACAATCCTATTCAATTCTTCATTGATCTGCTGGCGCGCTTTATTCCATTTGTCAAAGGCAGTCATGTAGTAGTCAATGTCGACGTTTTCTTCATTGAATTGAGCCTTAAGCTCATTCAACTTGCGCTCCACCCAAATCGATTTAAATCGGAGTACCGTTTCCTGCACCAGATCCTTAATCGTATTGCGCTCAATGGGTAAGTGAATATCCTTGCGTTTCCAATCACTCAATGCGTAAGGTTCGGTCAAAGCCGCCGTAGCTACTTTTACCACCTCCGGATCTTCCTGCATGATCCACCAAGCACTATCCGGTACATGGCCTGCCTCAAGTTCTGCTTTCACCAAATCATACATTTTTTGGAAGACAGGAGTTGCAAATGGAATACTGTCCTTCTCAATATTTTCTACAGCCCATTCAGTAATGCTGATGGGTACAACTTCTTCAGGATCAAGGTCTTCTTCCAACATATCTTCTACCCCGCGAGCAACTATAAGGTGAATGACTTTTTCCTCTTGGTGGTGACCAAAAGGAGTAGCCAACTTTTCCGTCGCAGGCATGGCCTCCATCGGCGGAGCTTCAGCTTGTTTACGTCTCGCTTGACGGTTTTGTGCATCAAGTAATCGTGCCAATTCTTCATGAAGGGCACGCGGGTCAATATCTAAGATCTTCGCGGCTTCCTTGATAAAAACTTCCTGACCAATAGCATCCGGTACTTTTGAAATACTACCTACCACATCGCGAACCATCTCTGCACGCTTCAACGGGTCATTGCCCACCTCTTCCAGCAATACACTGGTCTTGTACGAGATGAAATCCTTACGCTGCTCGGCTAAGAATTTTTCCAAATCCTCGGTGCTATGCTTTTGGGCGAAACTATCCGGATCCTCTCCTTCAGGGAAAGGCACCACACGAACGTTGATTCCAGCCTCGAGCATCATATCTAAACCACGGAAACTCGCACGAATCCCAGCCGCATCCCCATCGTACAACAAGGTAATGTTCGACGAATAGCGCTTGAGCATGATGATCTGCCCCTCCGTCAATGAGGTTCCAGAACTAGATACCACATTATGTACCCCATTTTGATGAAAGCTCAACACATCTGTGTACCCCTCCACCAAGAATGCTTCGTCTTTCTTGACGATTTCTTGCTTGGCCTGGTACAATCCGTACAGTACCTTACTCTTATGGTAGATGGGGTTCTCGGGAGAGTTCAGGTATTTTGCCGCCTTAACATTATTCTTAAGAATACGACCGCCAAATCCTAAGACACGCCCAGAAATACTGTGAATAGGAAACATCACACGTCCACGGAATCTATCGTACCATCCGCGGTCCCCATTCATAGAAATGCCACTATCCTCAAGCGCCTTCTCGTTGTATTTAGATTCTAGCGCATATTGTGCAAATGCATCTGATTTCTCTGGACTATACCCTAGTTGAAACTTAAAAATGGTCTCATCCGTAAAGCCGCGCTCCTTAAAATAGCTTAAGCCAACCGCAAGGCCTTCATCGGTCTGATGAAGCTGCTCTTGAAACCACTTGTTCGCAACATCTGAAATAAGATACACCGCTTCACGATGATTGCCCGCTTCAATTTCCTCGGCCGTTTGAGGGCGCTCTTCGGGCACTTCAATATTATATTTATTGGCCAACCAGCGAAGCGCCTCAGGATAGGTCATTTGTTCCAATTCCATGAGGAATGTAACCACCGAACCACCTTTACCCGAGCTAAAATCTTTGAAAATCTGTTTGGCAGGGCTAACCATAAAACTCGGGGTCTTCTCGTTATTAAACGGACTCAAACCCTTGAGGTTACTCCCAGACTTCTTCAACTGAACGAACTCTCCAATCACCTCCTCAATACGAGCGGTCGAAAAGATTTGTTCAATAGTTTCTTGTGGGATTCTGGCCATAGTATTGCAAGATACATTCTCTGCACAAAAAAGCCACCCTTTTGGGGTGGCCAAGCAAGCTGATTAAAAGGTTACTTATTTCTGTAAATGTACATTTAATTGTGGGAAAGGAATACTGATGCCTCGATCAGTAAAGATCTTATAAACGTCGGTATTCATATCATAATATACCGGCCAGAAGTCTTCAATATTCACCCAAGCGCGCACAATTATGTTCACGCTAGAATCTGCCTTACCTCAACTGAATCTCATCCACAATGAGAACCCATATCCATTCTAGTCCTAGCCTGTAATGCTAGGTACAATGGCATCCATCGTTATTTCTTTCTTTGAGCGGTGTAGTCTATAACGAGTGCTAAAGCATCACGCTCTTCGGTTTGAGGAAAGTTAAAGAGAATCTCTTTGGCTTGATCAATATGCCACATCATTTTAGTCCGCGCATATTCGAGTCCTCCTGATTGTCTCACAAAATCCACTACTTCTTTAACTTTCTTCGGCCTATCGTGATGTTTTTTAATCGTACGAATAATGTATCGGCGCGTTTTATCATCAGCCTCTTGTAAGGCATGTATCAGTGGTAAGGTCATTTTTTGTTCCTTGATATCGATACCTGCAGGCTTTCCTGTTAGGTTTACGCGCTCAAAATCGAACAAATCGTCCTTAATCTGAAAAGCGAGACCTAGATGTCTGCCAAGCATTCGGAATTTATCTATATCACCTTCATTACCTCCTGCACTTGCGGCTCCAACTACACAGCAGGTTTCAAGGAGGGATGCGGTTTTTTGTTGAATGATTTCGAAATATACTTCCTCAGTGATATCGAGTTTCCGTGCCTTTTCAATTTGTAAGAGTTCTCCTTCACTCATTGCTTTCACAGCACCGCTTACATGTTCAAGTAAAGTATATTCTTTCGTCTCGACAGCCAACAACAAGACTTTTGAAAGCAAATAATCACCAATGAGTACTGCAATTTTATTTTTCCAGAGCGCGTTTATCGAGAAGAAGCCTCTTCTTTGATCTGCATCATCCACAACGTCATCATGGACGAGTGTGGCGGTGTGCATTATCTCTACCAATGAAGCACCAACATACGTAGCGTCTGTCACTGATCCCTGAATTTTTGCACTCAAGAATACAAGAATTGGCCGAAGTTGCTTGCCTTTTCGCTTAACCATGTAATTCATCACACGGTCCACCAAAGGAACCCTGGAGCTTAGATAAGATCGGAATCGATCATCGAAAATCGACATCTCCTGCTTAATTGGCCTCTTAATTGTATCCAGAGCTCCCATCATTTCCAACCTTTCTGTTTACAAATGTGCTCATAAGCCTTTTGAACATTCAAGAAGCTTTCCTTCGCAGCAGCTTGCGCCTCAGCGCCAGCATCAACCAAACGATCAGGATGGAACTTCATTGCCATTTTACGATAAGCTTTTTTAATCTCGGATTCAGACGCGGTATTCGGAACCTCTAAAACCTTAAACGCCCAATTGACGTCTTGGTTTATATGAAACATGGCCTCAATAGAGGCAAAATCATAGGAATTAACACGAAGATGGCGAGCAATACGTTTGATTTCAGCTAATTCTTGATCGTGTAAATGGCCATCCGCCAGACCGAGTTTAAATAAAAAATGTATGAGTTGGAGACGGGTGGCGTGAGTGGTAAAGCTATTAATCTGAGCACAAACCTTAGTCAATGGAATAGGCTGATCAACAATAGATTTAAAGACTTTAAAGCTTTCATTTGCGCGGTCCTTCCCGAACATCCCAACGAACTGTTGACGCACAAAATCTAGTTCGCTTTGTTGAACCTTGCCGTCGGCCTTTATGACTCTTGCAGCAAGAACTAATAAAGAAATATGAAAGTCACTAGGCGAACTGGTTTGGCGTGATTGAACTTGGGAAACATTCTCAACGTTCACTAGACTGTGTACCATATTCCCAAATGCAACTCCTAAGAGAGCTCCAATAGGTCCACCTAAGCTCCAGCCTAGACCTCCTCCAAAAATTTGAAATAGGCGTTTCATTCGTAGACCAAAGATAGTCTACGACTGGGATAAAAACCCTTCAAAAAAGAGATTCTTAAGCTGCAAAAATGGCAAAAGCGCCAATGCCCATTATAATGACGATAACCAAGGCTATCTGGCCATACAACTGGCCTTTTGTCATTTTTGGTGCACTGCCTCCTCTACCCACAGTAGTATTCGTTGGCATAACGTAAAGATTTTGTTCCCTTTTAAAGTACAAAAATTAATAGCCATGTCAAAATGTGTTTGAAATTTAACTAACAGGTAATGAACCACTTAAAGACATAAAAAAACCCCGAGAATACTCGGGGTTTAAAAAACTTTTAGGAAGTTTTATGATCCGCATGCAATGCATTCGTCCGGATTATCAATCGAACAGGCGATTTTCTCTGCATCAGAAGGCGTGTCGTTCATTGAAGCCATAGCAGCCTTTTGGGCTTTTACTCTAGCTTCGATTTCCGCTTCTGTCGCAGGGGCAGCGGCAGGTGCTTTATCTACCTTATCGGCAGTGGCCCCTTCGCTAACGCCAGGCGTTACATTGGTTTGTGCATTTTTCTTAACGGTAAACTTAATCGCGGAAGTAGCAGGCTTAGAACGCAGATAATACATACCTGTCTTCAATCCTTTCTTCCATGCATAAAAGTGCATAGAGGTCAATTTACCCATGTTTGGGGCCTCCATAAAGAGATTCAGACTTTGGCTTTGATCTATGAACAAACCACGATCTGCTGCCATGTCCAAAATGTCACGCATTGAAATCTCCCAAACAGTCTTGTAGATGGCTTTTAGGTTCTCTGGGACACCTTCGATGTTTGCCACAGATCCGTTTGAAGCCATTAGAGCATTCTTCATGTCCTCATTCCACAATCCAAGCTCAATCAAATCGTGCAACAAGTGCTTGTTCACTACAATGAACTCACCTGAAAGGACGCGACGAGTATACACGTTTGAGGTATAAGGCTCGAAACACTCGTTATTCCCTAGAATCTGAGAGGTTGATGCTGTTGGCATAGGAGCCATCAACAATGAATTGCGAACGCCGTGCTTTTTAATTTCATCACGTAGCGTTTCCCAATCCCAACGACCACTCAATTCCTCGTCTTTCACACCCCAAAGGTTATGTTGGAATTTTCCTTTTGAAATAGGTGAACCCTTGTATGTTTCATATGGTCCATCCGCAATGGCATGATCCTTTGAAGAAGTCACTGCAGCGTAGTACATGGTTTCGAAGATCTCCTTATTCAAAGCTTTCGCTTCTTCAGAGTCGAAGGCCAAACGTAGTTTAATAAAGGTATCTGCGAGCCCCTGTACACCAAGACCTACAGGACGGTGACGCATATTTGAGTTTCTCGCCTCTACTACTGGATAGTAGTTGCGATCGATCACTTTATTCAAGTTTTTCGTCACCTTATAGGTTACGTCAAATAGTTTCTGATGGTCAAACTCACCTTGCTCTGTAACAAACATTGGCAATGCAATGGAAGCAAGGTTACAAACCGCGACTTCATCCGGAGAAGTGTATTCTAGGATCTCCGTACATAAGTTTGATGAACGAATAGTTCCCAGGTTTTGCTGGTTCGACTTCAGGTTTGCAGCATCCTTATACAGCATGTATGGCGTACCTGTCTCGATCTGGCTCTCCATAATTTTAGCCCATACCTCACGAGCCTTCACAGTCCGACGTCCACGACCCTCTTTTTCGTACTTCGTGTAGAGTTTCACAAACTCATCACCGTGGCAATCGAAAAGACCAGGACATTCGTTTGGACACATCAAAGTCCAATCTTCGTTAGTCTCAACACGCTCCATGAACAAGTCAGGAATCCACATAGCATAGAACAAATCGCGTGCACGCATCTCTTCTTTACCGTGGTTCTTCTTCAAATCGAGGAATTCGAAGATATCAGCGTGCCATGGCTCTACGTAAATAGCGAAAGACCCCTTTCGCTTACCTCCACCTTGATCTACGTAACGCGCCGTGTCGTTATACACTCGAAGCATGGGTACAATTCCGTTGGAAGTACCATTCGTACCACCAATATATGACCCCGTAGCGCGAATGTTATGGATGCTCAATCCAATACCACCTGCACTTTGAGAAATTTTAGCCGTTTGCTTCAGTGTATCGTAAATACCGTCAATACTATCTTCCTTCATCGTCAACAAAAAACAAGAAGACATCTGAGGCTTCGGTGTTCCCGCATTGAAAAGCGTAGGAGTAGCATGAGTCATATATTTCTTACTCATGAGCTCATAAGTCTCAATGGCACTTTCAAGATCGTCTTTGTGAATACCAATGCTCACACGCATGAGCATGTGTTGAGGGCGCTCCACAATCTTACCATGCATGCGCAAGAGGTAAGAACGTTCTAGGGTTTTGAATCCAAAGTAATCGTAACTGAAATCTCTATCATAAATCAACTGAGAATCCAAAAACTCCGCATTCTTCTGGATGATCTCATATACATCGTCCGCGATGAGTGGCGCTGGTTTGCCCGTCTCTGGGTTGATGTATTCAAATAAATCAGTAACCGTTTCCGAGAAGCTTTTCTTAGTGCTTTTGTGCAAGTTACTTACCGCAATGCGAGCCGCAAGATTTGCATAATCAGGGTGTTTGATTGTCATAGACGCAGCTGTCTCAGCCGCCAAGTTATCTAACTCAGCAGTGGTCACCCCATCATAGACACCGTCAATAACACGTTTCGCTACAGATACAGGATCAACATATTCGCTGAGCCCGTAACATAGTTTTTCAATTCGTGCAGTGATCTTATCAAATTTGACCGCTTCTTTACGGCCGTCCCTTTTTAATACGCGCATCATG
>JAKMGS010000005.1 GCA_022424815.1 Schleiferiaceae bacterium
CTCCATGTTTCCCACTTTTAAAGAAATGTCTGATGGTGAAATGGTTGATACTGCGATAGGCGTCTCACGCGCAACCGCAACATCAATAACATCGGACACAACAGTGATCTCGTCCAACATGTTGAACAAGGAATCTGCCGAAGCAGTAGCATCCTGGGCACTCAAGCTAAAAGAAGCAAGCAATGCACCAGCAAATAGTAAAGCCTTTTTCATGTTTGTTTGTGAAATGGTTATTTGTTGAGTAAAAATATAGCCATTTAACAAACCACTAACCCTTTTTGTGTTACCATACCTTAAAGTTTTATCAACTACTTATAAACAAAAAGGCGCTGAAAATCAGCGCCTTATGAAAACTTGATATAGTTATGTGGATTACTTTGCCGAAGCTTCGATGGCTTCCTTAATCTTAGCTTCAACTTCTTCGGCTAGTTCCGGATTGTCGACAAATAATTGTTTCACCGTATCACGCCCTTGACCCAAGCGGGTTTCTCCGTAACTAAACCACGAACCGCTCTTGGTTAGAATATCGTGTTCTACCCCAAGATCGATAATCTCACCAGCCTTAGATACACCTTGGCCGTACATGATATCAAACTCAGCCAGTCTAAACGGGGGGGCCACTTTGTTCTTCACGACCTTGACACGTGTACGGTTACCCATGACCTGGTCCCCGTCTTTGATTTGAGTAGATCGACGAATATCCAAACGCACCGAGCTATAGAATTTAAGCGCATTACCACCGGTTGTAGTCTCAGGGTTTCCGAACATCACCCCAATTTTCTCACGGAGCTGGTTGATGAAAATCACACAACAATTTGTTTTACTTATCGTGCCTGTGAGTTTTCTCAACGCCTGTGACATCAATCTTGCCTGAAGACCCACGCGAGCATCACCCATTTCACCTTCGATTTCAGCCTTAGGAGTCAAAGCCGCTACGGAATCAATGATCAAAATATCTACTGCACCTGAACGAACGAGGTTATCTGCAATTTCGAGCGCCTGCTCACCGTTATCCGGTTGAGAGATGATCAACTCATCGGTATTCACACCTAATTTTTCAGCATAGAAACGATCAAAAGCGTGCTCTGCATCTACGAAGGCAGCAATCCCTCCGCGACGTTGGCATTCTGCAATGGCGTGCAAGGTCAAAGTAGTTTTACCCGAACTCTCTGGTCCATATATTTCAATAACACGACCTGTAGGGTAGCCACCTACACCTAAGGCGATATCCAAAGTCAATGATCCGGTAGGGATGGCATCGACTTCAATTACTGGGGCATCCCCCATCTTCATTACTGTTCCTTTACCGTAGGCTTTGTCCATACGGTCCATGGTGAGTTTGAGTGCCTTTAATTTGGCGTCTTTATCTGCGCTCATAATCTTAGAATGCTAAAAATATTAGAATTATACAAATGTAGGACTTCCTTCGAATTGGCCAAGCCCTTTCTAATAATTTATGCTGAAAAGTTGAAATTTAATAGAGCGCCAAGACTTGGTCCACCGCTTCCTTGGTTTTCACCTTGCCGATAAAATGCTCTATTTTTCCTTCCTCATCTATGACATAAGTGTGGCGGTAAATGCCATCAAACTCACGACCCATAAACTTCTTAGGACCCCAAGCTTCGAACGCTGTGATAATAGATTTTTCTTCGTCCGCTATGAGGTTATAATTCAATTCTTGTTTGGTCGCGAAGTTGAGCTGATGCTTTACTGAGTCGGCGCTCACACCTATTACCTCAAATCCTTTTGCCACCAAATCCGTGTAGTGATCTCTAAAATCACAAGCCTCTACGGTACATCCTGGAGTAGATGCTTTAGGATAGAAAAAGAGGATGACTTTCTTTCCTCTAAACTGTTCTGAAGTGATGGTTTCTCCGTTCTGATTTACACCTGAAAATGCCGGTGCTGCGCTGCCAATTTCTAAAGCCATGGTCAATAAGTTTTATTTCTCAACAACTCGAAGTTATGTTTGTTTCCTAGGATAGACCACTTGTTGATCATTTTTAGTTTTCCACATGACCAAAGCAGAAAAAATTGACTTCGCCCTCACCACCTTAGAGCATTTATACCCGGAAACCCCGGTGCCGCTGGACCACAAAGACCCCTTCACTTTGTTGGTCGCTGTGGTGCTCAGTGCGCAGTGTACGGACGAGCGAGTGAATCAAATCACCCCGAAACTTTTTGCCGTGGCAGATAACCCCTACGACATGGCCAAAATGACCGTAGAGGAAATTGCTGCGATCATCCGCCCTTGTGGATTGGTTCCAATGAAAAGTAAGGGCATTCATGCCTTCAGCAAGACCATCGTGGAAGCATACGGCGGTGAAGTCCCGGCGAGCTTTGAAGCCTTGGAGGCCATGCCGAGTGTGGGGCACAAAACAGCCAGTGTGGTTATGAGTCAAGCCTTCGGGGTTCCCGCATTTCCGGTGGATACACACATTCATCGCTTGATGTACCGCTGGGGATTTTCCAATGGCAAGAGTGTGGAACAGACTGAGAAAGATGCGAAGCGATTGTTCCCTCGAGAACTTTGGAACAAACTTCACCTGCAAATCATATTCTACGGTCGCGAATATAGTCCGGCACGCGGGTGGGATTTGGAGCGAGACATCATTACCAAGACGGTGGGACGACGCTCTGAGATAGCCAAATGGGAGAAGGAGCAATTGGCCAAAGCGAAAAAGAAATCAAGTAAAAAAAGCTAAGGGCGAATTCTTACTTTTACAGCCTTAAAAAAACCCGAAGCACAGATATGGGACGCGCATTTGAATTTAGAAAAGAACGCAAGTTTAAACGTTGGGCAGGGATGGCGAAGACCTTCTCTCGCATCAGCAAGGACATCATCATGGCCGTTAAAGAAGGCGGCGACAACCCAGATTCGAACTACAGACTCCGCATGTTGCTGCAAAATGCCAAGGCAGCCAATATGCCGAAGGACAATGTGGAGCGCGCCATTAAAAAGGCGATGTCGAAAGATCAAAGCGACTATAAAACCATTGTATACGAAGGGTACGGTCCTCATGGAATTGCAGTGTTGGTAGAAACGGCAACCGATAACAATACCCGTACGGTAGCAAACGTACGATCCTATTTCAACAAGTGCGACGGCTCTTTGGGAACTTCAGGCTCGGTGGAATTTATGTTCGAGCACAAGTGCCACGTGAAGATTGCAGCGGGTGAGATTGATTTGGAGGAATTAGAATTCGAACTCATTGATTTCGGTGCGGAAGATGTTTTTAAGGATACCGAAGAAAAGGACGGTGAGGAAACAGAAGTGATAATGGTCTATGGCCAATTCGCTGAGTACGGCAACATCACCAAGGGTTTGGAGGAATTGGGCCACGAGATCGTAGAATCTGGGTTTGAATATATTCCGACGACCACGAAAGAGATCAGCGAAGATCAGACGAAGGATATCGAAAAACTCATCGAAAAACTCGAGGAGGACGACGATGTGCAGAACGTATATACGACCATGCGCTAAGCACGGTCCGTTCCAATAAAAAAGGCGCCCGATGGGCGCCTTTTTTTATACTACTCTTTTCAATTTTCGCAGCGAGCTGCGTTCAATTTGTGATTTCGCATAGTCGAGCGTGATGACCAATTCTTTGTGCTCCGCGCCCGGCGCATCAAACATATGATCGTTCAAGATCGCCTCACAAACGCTGCGTAAACCACGTGCGCCCAGTTTGTATTCCAATGCAACATCTACAATGTAGTCAAAGACATTTTCATCAAAAGTTAAGGCGATACCGTCCATATGGAAGAGGTGCTGGTATTGCTTGATAAGCGCATTTTTAGGCAGTGTCAATATCGCTTTCAGCGCATCGCGATCCAACGGTGACATGAAGGTCACAATAGGCATACGCCCAATGAGCTCTGGAATCAAACCGAAGGACTTGAGGTCAGACGGGGTGATGTAGCTCAAAAGATCTTCATCATCAATATGGTCACGGACTTCTTTGGAATAGCCGAGGGTGGACGAATTTAATCGGCCACTAATCTTCTTTTCAATTCCTACAAAAGCGCCACCGGCTATGAACAAGATGTTCTTGGTATTTACCTCAATATATTTCTGATCCGGGTGCTTACGACCTCCTTTCGGCGGCACGTTCACTTTCGAACCTTCCAATAACTTCAATAGCCCCTGCTGTACCCCTTCTCCACTCACGTCGCGAGTAATGGACGGATTATCTCCTTTTCGTGCGATTTTATCGATCTCGTCGATGAAGACGATCCCAACCTCAGCCTTGGTCAAATCATAATCTGCTGCCTGAAGTAAGCGCGTCAAGATGCTTTCCACATCTTCACCAACATACCCCGCCTCCGTCAACACTGTAGCATCGACTATAGTGAAAGGCACATTGAGCATTTTAGCGATGGTTCGCGCCATCAACGTCTTACCCGTTCCTGTATTACCAACTAGAACAATATTGCTCTTATCAATTTCTGGAGCATCCTTCACCGGAACAGTACCTATGCGCTTATAGTGGTTGTACACCGCCACGCTCAGCGTGCGTTTGGCCGCTTCTTGCCCGATGATGTACTCATCGAGGTGCGATTTGATTTGCCCTGGCGTGTAATTGAACTCAGGCTTACCGACCACTTCTAAAGGATTAGACTGTGGTCGCTCGCCTAATTCCGCATGTAGGATACCGCCCGCTTGGCTCACACACTTATCACAGATGTGTGAGTCCATACCGGCAATCATCATATCTACTTCATCTTTGCTTCTTCCGCAAAATGAACAATGAACTACGGAATTATTATCGCTCATTACTTGGCTTGGTTCTTACCTAGAAGAATTTCATCTACCATACCGTAGGCCTTTGCTTCTTCCGATGTCATCCAGTAGTCGCGATCTGAATCTGCTTCTACCTTATCGAACGGCTGTCCGCTGTGGTGGGCGATAATGCTGTACAGCTCTTTCTTGAGCTTCAAGATTTCTTGCAAGGTGATCTCCATGTCTGAAGCCTGGCCTTGAGCACCTCCCATAGGCTGGTGGATCATGATACGGCTGTGCTTCAATGCAGAACGCTTTCCTGCGGTTCCTGCACACATCAACACGGCACCCATAGAGGCAGCCATACCTGTACAGATCGTCGCTATATCAGGGCTGACCACTTGCATGGTATCATAAATTCCCAAACCGGCATAAACTGACCCGCCTGGAGAATTGATATAGATCTGAATGTCTTTCTTCGCATCCGCACTTTCCAAGAACAACAGCTGTGCTTGCACGATATTGGCGACTTGGTCGTTGATGCCGGTGCCCAAGAAAATGATACGGTCCATCATCAAACGCGAGAACACGTCCATCTGCGCCACGTTCATTTGGCGCTCTTCGATGATATAGGGCGTCAATGAAGCATCGACATATTGGTCCACATACATGCTTTGAATGCCTGCATGCTTGGTGGCGTATTTCTTGAATTCTTTACCGAAATCCATTCGTTGGTCTTTTTAAGGTGATTGAATTATTTGGCGTTTGCCGTTACCAATTTAATGAAATCATCATAGGTAACTTCCTTCTGTTCGACCTTAAAGTTCTCTTTGTAGTAGGTCAACAGCTTGGCGTTGTACACCTGATCGTTCAAGCGACGTGCTTCCTCCTCGTTTTTCAACGCGTTTTCAGCGATGCCCTTGAGCATCTCGTCGTCCATGACTTGTTGGCCGTATTGTTGGAACTGGGCTTTAACCAAACCAACAGTGTGGTCGAGCAGTTCTTCTTGACTTACGCTGATTTCGCCCGCTTGAATGACTTTGTTTTCAATCAATTGGTAACGCAATCCCTTTTCAGTCTTTTCCCAATCCGCTTCTACTTCTTCGGCAGTCAATGGCTTCTCACCAGAGGTCTGCATCCATTTTTTCAAGAACGCTACAGGTAGGTCAAATTTCGTTTTATCCAACAGGTATTCTGCCACGTTGTTCATGAAGTACTGGTCCGCTTCGTTCTCGTACATGCGCTCAGCTTCCTCCTTCATGCGCTCGCGCATTTCCTTTTCAGAGGTTACTTCACCTTCACCGTATACCTTGTCGAAGAACTCTTGGTTGAGTGCTGCAGGCTCCATGCGAGTGACGTTGGTCAATTTAAATTCAAATGAACCAGAAGAAGCTTCGAGCTGTGCATCTGTCACGCCCAACAATCCAGCAACGTTGTAGTCCTTGCCGAATGATTTAGCCGCGTCCAACACCACAGTGTTGCCCATACCCATTTCGCAAAGGTCGCCTTGCGCCTTCTTCGTCTTAAGGTTGCTGCCCATGAACTGAGCTTCTTCTTTCACGATACCGTCGGTAACTGCATTTCCGTCCTTATCGACCTCTGTTAGGGAGCCGTGGAACATGTCCTCTGTCTCTGCCTTTTCTGGAGTCACCATCTTGCCGTAGCGAGAGCGGATATCTTCCATGTAGGTATCCAATACTTTCTTATCGGCTACTACTTTGGCACCTTTAACCTTGTTCTTCTTGGTGATGCTCACCTCAAACTCTGGTGAAAGACCAATCTCGAACTGGAATTCATACGTTCCTGGGGTATCAAAATCGATAGTTTCTTGTTCTACAGGTAGTGGATTGCCCAAGATGTTGAGCTTCTCACTAGTGATGTAGTTGTAGATGCCGTCTTGCAAAATCTTGTTGATCTCATCAATGAGCACAGATTTTCCGTACTGCTTCTTAATCAAACCCATAGGCACTTTTCCTGGGCGGAATCCCGGGATGTTCGCGCGCTTGCGGTAGTTCTCCAATACGCCGTTTACCTTCTCTTGGTAATCTTCTGGAGTGATTTCTAGAGTCACCAAAAGGTTTAGTGCATCTACTTCTTTCTTGCTAATGTTCATTTGTGTCCAATTAAATTTTGCAAAACCCCCTTCGAAAAGGGGTCGCAAAGGTACGTAACATTTTGCCTTTTATTGGGATTGCTTTAACGTTAGAACCTGCCCTTACTTTTACTAAAGATTGTACCTTGCCAATATCTATGTTAGCCCGACTTATGCAACGTAAAAACCTCAAGTATCTCATTCCTGTTCTCGTAGGAACCATAGTCGTATTAAGCTTTAAACTTCTTGGTCCGCAAGAAGAAAAAGAACAAGTGATTTTCTCTTTGATTCGTGATGCACTGACCAACGTTCACTTGCAACCTCGACCAGTAGACGATGAGCTAAGTATAGAGGTTTACGAGAACTACCTTGAGTCTATGGACTACAACAAGTTGTTTTTGACTCAAGAGGACCTTGATACATTATATGCCTATCGCTTATTACTCGATGATGCATTGAATGAGAATAATACAGCGTTTTTCGAGCTCAGTTATACCCTTGTATCTAATGGAATCGAACGTTCGAAAAATATATATACCGAGCTATTAGAAGAGCCTTTTGATTATACCACCGTGGAATACACCTGGACTGATACTGAAAGCAAATCTTTCGCTAAGGACCAAAGCGCTTTGGTTAATGAATGGCGCAAGCATCTGAAATGGCGCATCATAAACCGTATTCACGAGAAGGAGCAGGCGCAGGAGGAAGATATCGAGAATGGTGAAAAAGATGATTTGAAAACATTCGAAGAGTTTGAGCGGGAGGCCAGAGAAAAGGAATTAGAACTACAAAACGAATGGTATTCAGATCTAATGGACTTCACGCGTTTGGAATGGTTCGGCATGTATATGAATGCTTATTGCGAGGCTTTCGACCCTCATACCAGTTACCTCGCTCCTCAACAAAACGAAGATTTTGAACTTAGCATGACTGGACAGTTTGAGGGGATTGGAGCCCAGTTAAAAAAAGAAGGTGATTACATTACCATTGAACGCATTATTGCAGGCTCCGCTTGTTGGCGTCAAGGAGACCTTGAAGCTGGTGATAAAATAATAGCAGTAGCACAAGGTGAAGAAGAACCTGTCGATGTAGTGGGTTACAAAATCAGTGAAGGCATCAAGCTTATTCGAGGTAAAAAAGGCACCGAAGTGCGTCTTACCGTGAAGAAAAAGGACGGCTCACGTATGGTTATTCCTATCATTCGCGATGTGGTTGAGCTTGAAAGTACTTTCGCCCGCAGCGTCGTATTGGATGGAGGCATATACGATCGTAAAAGCGCTGAAAATAAGGGTCGTATAGGTATTAAAACAGGCTATATCCGCTTGCCAAAATTCTATGTTGACTTTTATAAAAGCACGAACAGAAATGCCGCTGACGATATAAAAGCTGAAATAGAAAAGCTGAAAGCAGAGGGCGTAGAGGGCATCGTGTTTGATTTACGTAGCAACGGTGGAGGCTCCTTACAAGCTGCCATCGAAATCGCCGGTTTATTCACCGAAAAAGGACCGATGGTTCAAGTAAAAAACTTTCAAAACGGGACTCGACAGAAGAGCAATCGCGGAAATAAAATTTACTGGGATGGACCGTTGGTTATTCTTGTAAATGAATACAGTGCTTCGGCATCAGAGATTGTAAGTGCGGCACTTCAAGACAGGGGGCGTGCCCTCATTGTAGGCCCTTCGAAATCTACCTTCGGAAAAGGTACGGTGCAGAATATGTTCGATTTCGATCGCGCGGTTGGGGGCAACCTCAACAGCTTAAAACCACTGGGCGCCATTAAAATAACCACGGAGAAATTCTACCGAATCAATGGTGGTACTACTCAGCTTCAAGGTGTAATCCCGGATATTATTCTTCCGGGAGCATATGATGAAATAGCTGTGGGAGAAAAAGAATACGACAACGCGCTGGCAGTAGATCAGGTAGGTCGAGCATCATATACCTTTGATAACAGCTGGAGCGTTCCATTTAGCAGAGCGAAAGAAAGATCTGCCGAACGATTGGCTAACGAGGGTACATACAATGTCTTCAAAGAGTATGCCCAATGGATAGCAAAAGGCAAAGACAATAAACGGATCCCATTAAACTACACAGACTACGTTGCCTTCCAAGATTCCATCTCGGCGCAAAGTGATTTGTTTAAGAACATCAACAAGACACCTGATAGCCTCGGTGTAGTAGCCCTCCCCGACCACCTCACCATGTTTGAAACAGATTCTGCACAAGCGGATATTTACCAGAAATGGTACAAGAATTTATCGCGTGACCTCGTGCTGCGCGAAGGGGTAAAAGTGGTCAATGATTTGGTCAAGTAACATACAAACCTTCACCCGCCATCCTGGCGCCTGGTTCGTCCTAGGCATTATCCTTTGTGCCATTTTCGCGCCACTGCTGGTGTTGGACAGCAGCGATATGGCCAACGATATGGACCTCCGTAGGGCGATGCTCGCTCCAGGCTCGTCCAGCGAAATGGGAACGCACTGGTTCGGAACCGACAAGTTTGGTCGCGATCATTTTTCCAGGATCATTCTAGGCAGCCGCATTTCCCTCACCGTGGGATTGATTGCCGTGAGCATCAGCTTGGTTATCGGTATTCCCGTCGGAGCAGCAGCCGGTTATTTTGGCGGCCGCGTGGACCAATTCTTGTCTTGGCTCATGTCCGTGCTTTGGTCCATTCCCACCCTATTACTGGTCATCGCCCTCACCTTCGTCTTAGGCAAGGGCCTCACGCAGGTATTCATCGCGGTGGGACTGACCATGTGGGTCGAAGTGGCCCGTGTAGTTCGGGGCCAATTCTTAGCTGAAAAACAAAAAGAATATGTAGAGGCGGCCAATGTCCTGGGCTTTGGAACCGCCCACATCATGTTCAAGGAAATTCTACCCAATACATGGGGACCGCTTTTGGTAATCTGCACGACCAATTTTGCCAGCGCCCTCCTCATCGAAAGCGGCCTCAGCTTTCTCGGTATCGGTGCCCAACCGCCTATGCCCTCGTGGGGCAGTATGATTCGCGATTATTACCCCTACTTGATGACAGGTAAGGCCTACCTGAGCCTCATCCCAGGTGCGTTGATTGCCGCAAGTGTATTGAGTTTAAATAGCCTCAGCGCCGCTTTGAGTACGGATCAATAGCGCAGGGCAAAAGAGTGTGCTTCAGGCACCACCACATTGGCCGCACCCGCAGGCGCATGAACGTCCATGTAATCCAGATAATCTTGTCGATCCCAATTCTCCGCACCCAAACTATCTAGGTGCGCCGTAGGTAATTGGTTATCCACCAACCCCACACCCACGCTGGCCAAATATTGACACATGCCGATATAAGCGTATTTCGAAGCATTCTTCACGCTGTGGAACATGCTCTCGCCCACAAACACATTCCCCGTCATCACCCCAAAGGTTCCGCCGATCAATTCCTCTCCGTCCCAAACCTCAAAGCTGTGGGCACGCCCCTGCTGGTGCATCGCCGCGAAATTCTCCAAGAACATCTCTGAAATCCAGGTACCGGCCTGTCCGGGACGCGGCATCATGCCGCACCCCTCGAGCACCTTATCAAAGGCTGTATTGACCGAGAAGCGCCAAGCGCCTTTATTAATGTGGGGACGCATGCTCTTGGCCACTACCACCGCATTGGTAGGAGTCACGCTGCGCACCGGTGGTGAAAACCAAAAGACCACCCCATCCTGATCGAACCAAGGAAAAATCCCTGTCGGATAGAGACGCTCGTACATTTCCGGGTATAGCTCCCAAGACAGCGCTATCAGCCCTTCGTCATTGGCCGCATCATTGGGGTTTGGAACTTCCCAATCCTCTTGACCGATAAAATATAACGGGCTGTTGATGCTGTTCATTTAAAGCTTATTTAGAACGGTAGATCGTCGTCTAGCACATCAGAACCTCCTGATGGTGCTTCAAACGGCTGGCCTTGTGGCGGCAAATCAGATGGACCAGGACCGGCCCCTTGCACCGCATTCATACGCCAAGCCTGCAAGGTGGTGTAGTAGCGGGTAGCACCTCCTTGTGGCGGAGTCCACTCGCGACCGCGAATGTTGAATTCCACATTCACTTCTTGACCTACTTGGAAGTTGTTCAATACCGAAGTTTTGTCCTGCGTAAATTCAAAACATAAGGTTTGTGGATATTGCTCTTTGGTTTGGACTACGAATTCGCGTTTTCTGAAACGATCAGAAACCACTTGCTCGTCCATAATCTTTTGGATTCTGGCTTCTATTTGCATGCATTTACCCTCTTAACGGGCCGATTTATCTATTAATAATACTTTCCAAGCTTCGTGCACTTGGTCGTTGTCTAACAATTCTTTTGCCATCTCGTGCAACTGCTCGCGCAACTCAATGCCGTCGGCAAAGTTTTGCAATATACGTCGCACATCAAAGTCATTTTTCTTGGCTTCTATTTCGGCATCTGTGGGAAGGTCGGTCACCGAACCTAATTGGCCCAAATTATTCCCCGTTAAAATCGTCGAACGACGAATAGCCTCCGGAATCTGATCCACGCCAATACCCACTGGCGGCGGGCTCAGCTTAAACAGTGCATCCCCTGAGGCACGCACCCACCAATGACGGCCCATACGGCCCACCAAATCTATTTCTTCCTGGTCTATGCCGCCGTCTTCCGCCAATACTCGGTCCGCAATGTGAATGCGCTTGATCAAACACATGACCAAATTCCCGGCACCGCCTTCCTCTCCCAAATGGAAGATGTCGCGAACCTCACATTCCAAGCTCACAGGGCTTTCCTTCACGCGCTTCGCCTGCACCACTTCGGAATCCACCGGCGTCAAACCACTCTTGATAAACTCATCCACCGAGGAATCGTATTCTGCCGAGCTCAAGTTTACCTGCTGCGCCACATCATAGCTCACCACATTCACCACACACTCCTTTTGCACCATACAATTGTGCAGCGTGTCCTTCGTCGTATTGTCTCTCACGCGTCTCGCCGGCGAAAAAATCACCACCGGTGGGTTCGAAGAGAAAATATTGAAGAAGCTATACGGACTCAAATTGTTGTTTCCATACTCGTCCACCGTACTCACCAGCGCAATAGGTCTAGGGCCTATGGCGCCTAGCAATTTCATGTGGCGTTCTTTGGTAGTGATGTCGTCTGGATTAAATGTCGCCATGGGACCAATGATTTGTCACAAAGTTAATTTTTACTGGGGCCAATTCTTTTTTCTTGTCAAACTAATTTTCTCTATATATTTGCCCTCCCAATTGCTGCGGATGTGGTGAAATTGGTAGACACGCTAGTTTTAGGCACTAGTGCTCCGGCGTGAAGGTTCGAGTCCTTTCATCCGCACAAGTAAATCCCGACCAGGAAACTGGTCGGGATTTTTTGTTTCCACACCGAACAAAGCTTGCTTTAGTGAGGGGTGGAAACAAAAAAGCCGAACCATGCGCAGCATGGAGGGATTTACTTGGATGCAACCCCACAGAGGTCCGCCAATCTTTTGCGTTAGCAAAAGTTGGCAATCCTTTCTACCAGGGCTGAAAGTTGAAGTGAACTCAAAAAGAATTTCCTCGTGAAGCGAACGGCCTCATTTAGCAAGCTGAATCATGATGAGACAAATTTTTTGCATTTGTCGAATCAGGACTTCACTCGCTAGTTATCGTAATCAAATTCCTCAACAACAGGATCGAGGCCTTCGGGCTTCTCACATAATTGGTCATACATCTCAAACTGCACAAGCATCATCCAAGGAATGAGCACCAAGAAGCCGAGAAATAGCGTTATGAATCCAAGAATCATTGCAATGATTGATGATAAGAATATTACCACTGCAATACGCAGAAAGTTACTCCATGCGCGAGGAAAACTCCATTTCAATGACTCCATGATATCCGCGCCATCCAAAGAAGCTCGATAGCTAGAAAACATGAATCCTATACTAAAGACGATTTGGACTAGGATGATGAAAATCAATATCCCCAAGCTTCCAGTAAAATCATTGATCAATGCAGCAGGGTCTATAGTATTTGGATCTATTTCCCTGCGTCCTAATGCCATGAATGAATCTGGCATGAAAAAAGATAAAAGCTGACTCAATAAAGTCGTAATTAAGACCACTCCTAATAACTGCTTTTGATTGACGCTAAACGCTGAGAAAAAGTCGCCGAACTCTACGGCTGTTCCACGTTCATCTTCCCGCGCAAAATGAGCGATACCTAGGGATAAAAAGACAATACCTGCCGTATAAAAAAAAATGTAATTAACCCAGATACACGCTCTCCAAACACTTCAAACAGCACACCCATTCCAGCAGCAATAGAAACGAGGATGATCCAACCAATGAATAGTACTACGGTGAATGCCGTATACATTCCAGCGTTGTTTTTATATCGTACCCAACCGGCCTGGAGCGCATATATAGGATCGATTTTCTTCATGAGAATGCGGTTTACAGTTCGTAATTTGCGGAAAATTACAACTCAAGTTGAAAGTATACCACTCCCTAGCAGATTTTAATACACTAGACTGTGCCGTGGCCACCACGGGTACTTTTGACGGTGTTCATCTTGGGCACAAGAAGATTTTGGGCCAGTTAGTCCAAACCGCCTACAAGGTCGGTGGCGAGAGTGTGCTCCTGACCTTTTCCCCGCACCCACGCTTGGTACTGCAGCCAGATGTGGAGCTCAAACTATTGACGAGTTTGGAGGAAAAAATTGGGCTTCTAGAGCAAAC
This sequence comes from Schleiferiaceae bacterium, assembly GCA_022424815.1. Classification (GTDB taxonomy): domain Bacteria; phylum Bacteroidota; class Bacteroidia; order Flavobacteriales; family Schleiferiaceae; genus UBA10364. The sequence goes on from JAKMGS010000005.1 coordinate 13,518, forward strand.
CGGACTCGACCATTTGATCATTCATCCCTTTACCAAAGAATTCTCCCGCACGCCTTCCTTGGAGTTTGTTCGTGAGATTTTGGTGAACCAGATTGGCGTCAAACAATTGGTCATCGGATACGACCACCACTTCGGTCGAAATCGCGAAGGCAGCTTTGACCATTTGAAAGAATTTGGCCCTATATACGGCTTCGAAGTCGAGGAAATCCCAGCACTCGATATTGATGCGGTCAACATCAGCAGTACGAAAATCCGTACAGCATTGACCGAAGGAAATGTTGAACTAGCCGCTACGTATTTAGGCCACCCCTATATCATCGGTGGAGAAGTCATCAAAGGCGACCAGATCGGCCGAACCATCGGCTTTCCTACCGCCAACCTCGACATCAACTTCCAACACAAGCTCATTCCCGCCGACGGCGTATATGCAGGTTATGTCCGCTTGAACGGGGAGCACCACAAAGCCATGGCAAACATAGGACGACGCCCAACCGTGGGGAGCACCAGACGTTCGGTGGAAATTCACCTGCTCGATTTTGACGGAGATCTCTACGGACAACACTTACATTTTGCCGTAGGCCATCGCCTGAGAGAAGTGATGAACTTCAACGGCCTCGACGCTTTAAAAACGCAACTTGCTCTCGATAAAGAAGATGCTTTGTCGAAGCTGGCATAAATATTGACATCTTTGTAAGACCTAATTGAAACAACAATGAAAAAAATCGCATTCTTCGTCGCAGCAGCAGCTTTGCTTGCTTCCTGTACAAAATGGGAGAACAAAAGCACTGAGTTCAAGGTAACTGGTGTTTGGACCGGTATTAACCAACAGGTGAATATCCAGGCTCTTCCATTTCTTGATTCTACAAGCACTCAAAGCACAACTTTCATGGAAGCTAACTTTATGGATAATGGTGGTTTGACTATTGACTCTGCGGGTACGCGCATGGATTCACTAGGATGGGCCATTAAAAATGATACGATTCTCGTATTGAAAGGACTCGACCTTGGTATTGAAATCCCCGGGGGAACAGGCGGTGTTGGCTCTTCGGACGTGAACTTTATCATCAAGACTTTGGAGCAAGATGCCTTCACTTTCAGAACGGATACAAATCTTACCGTCACCGTTCCTGGTGTACCTATTCCATTATCGATAGATATCGCACAAATCCAACGTTGGGGCAAATAACCCCGACGCAACAAATACTGAAAAGCCCGCTCAATGCGGGCTTTTTTATGCCAATTTGCGCCAGAGTGCGCTGTTGAGGTTTTCAATTTTCTTGGTATCCAGCGACCAATAATCGCCAAAGCCCAGCCGTGCCTCTACACTTCCTTCTCGTGCCGCAATTTTCGTTCTCGCGGTGCAATGGTAGGAACGGATGCCCGCTGCCCAAAGGTCATCGACCACCGCCGCACTCACGCCCGAACCGGCCTGAATATGAATCCGACCCGCGGCTTGATCACAAAGGTCCTTGAGCGCTGGTAGACCCTCATCCACAGTTGGTGCAAAACCACTGGTCAAGATTCGCTCCACGCCAAATTCCACCAAAAGCTCCATCGCCGTTTCTGGACGTGCACAGGCGTCAAAAGCGCGGTGGAAGGTCATGGCGAGGCCGTAATCCTGAGAGAATTGGGCCACTAATTCCACAAAATCCGCATCGATATTTCGACCGCCGTCCAAGGCCCCGAAAACAATGCCCGATGCTCCACAATCGCTAAGAATCTTCAGCTCTTCAAGCATCATGTGCTTCTCCAACCTGTTGTAGGTAAAGTCCCCGGCACGAGGCCTAAGCATCACATATACGGGCAAATCACTCACATCTACTGCCATCTCAATCTGGGCCGCGGACGGCGTCAGTCCGCCTTCTGCTAAATTGCTACACAGCTCGATGCGGTGCACGCCTAAATCGATGAGCTGCGCCGCGTGGCCCGGCTCCTCAATGGCTATCTCTATTTCAAAGTGGTCGCCCATAAATCTGTATTTCATCCAAGAAATGCCACACACGTTCGCCCGCAGAAGGGTGGTTGTCCGGCAATACCTCGGTATTTGGAATCATAAATTCTATGGTTTGGGTCGCCGGGAATCCTCCCTCAGGCGCCAAGACCATGGTTTCAATAAAGGTGTCTTCCTCAGAGGTGGAGCTCGTACGCTCCCACTCGTAGCGGCTTATTTGATCCTCACTTTCGTATACATCGGTGATGACCTTTTCTGGAATAAGGATCCAGCTCAATCGGCTCTGCAGGAAGTTGATCTTGATGGAATCAATCACATAGGGTTGGTCCCAGCCGAAGTGACCGCTAAAATAATCGGGCCCATAATACCCAACCCAATTTCCATCTCTATAATTCTCCGATCCCAGCACCCCGTTGGCCAGTGGAATATCTTTCGTACCCGTATAAGGCTCCGTGGAAGGACTAGTCAAACAACTGTGCGTCACCAAGCCCTCGTGCACCGCAAATCCGTAGTTCAGCACCTTGCCCATGGCGTGCCCGTCGCGATTCGGCTGCACCTTCATTTGGTGCACCCCGCGCTCGGTAAAGGTAGTTGCGCTGCCCATAGTCATGCCGGTTGGCGCCGCAACAGCCAGTTCAAGATTCGCGAAAGCCGGCTCTGCAGTAATAATAACTTTCAGTTCCTCTTTGAACGAATCATTTTTAGTGCCCAATTTTACCGGAACCTGCTCTACATCATATCCGTAGCCAAGTGCATCCAACACACTGTAGTGTCCTTGCAATCGCTCCCAAAACGCATCGTAATCGCGCTCGGCAGGATTTGACCACAGCACCTCAGCCATCGCAATACCGCGCGGTAAAAATCTTCGATTCAAGGTTTCGGTATCTGGGATATGTTCCGACCAAAGATTACACTCTCCACCCAAAATATGACCGGCCAACAGCGGATCTAAATCCGAGGGAATAGGGCTGTAACTGTATACTTTCGGCACATCAATGCTGCTTACTGGGTAATCAAAATAGGCATGTGAGGTAGGGCTCACAATGGCATCGTGTCCCTGCTCTGCCGCGGCGATAGCCCCTTCAAATCCACGCCAGCTCTGCACCGTCGCATTTGGGCTCAAACCACCTTCTAGGATTTCATCCCAACCTATGATCTGCTTACCCTTCGTGGCCAAATAGTTTTCGATCCGAGTATTGAACCAACCTTGTAAAGCCTCCTCATCGTGCAAGCCTTCTTCCTTAATCCGCTGCTGACATTTTGGACAATGCTCCCAGCGGTATTTTGGGGCTTCATCGCCCCCAATATGAATGTATTTAGAAGGGAAGATCTCACAAACATAATCCAACACATCCTCCATAAACTCAAAGGTCTGCTCATTCCCAGCGCAGTATATTTCTTTAAACACGCCCCATTCCGTGGCTACCTCGACCGGCTCGCCTGTACATCCCAGTTCAGGATAAGCCGCCAAGGCCGCTTGACTGTGCCCCGGCAATTCAATTTCAGGAATGACCTCGATCCCCAGTTCCGCCGCATAAGCCACGACCTCTTCCATGTCCTCTCGAGTATAAGAACCTCCATAAGTGCTATCGCCGTGCGTCCTGTAGGCGGCCACTTCGGCCAATTTCGGATAGGTATCCATCGCCACACGCCAGCCCTGATCCTCCGTCAAATGCCAGTGCAGCACATTGAATTTATAGAGGGCCATCACGTCTAGGTGTCGCTTGACCTCATCCACAGTAAAGAAATGTCTACATACATCCATAAGCACCCCACGGTGACGGAAGGCTGGGCGGTCGTCGATACTTCCCCAAGGCAAAACGGGATCGTTGCCCAAGAGGGATAATTGTTTGAATGTACTCTTCGCTCGATAATCCCCATTATCCCCGTGGACGACCGTAATTCCATCTTCATTTGAGACTATTCGGTACGCTTCGCTCTCAAGATTTGGGTCCAATTCATAATTGACTTCATCAATAGGATTCCACTCTGAGCTATCGAATTCATAAGCCGCTACAGGAGGAATTAGCTCCGTAACGGAGGCCCATTCGCGGCAGCTTTCTCCTTCCAGACATATGACAGACCTATTATTGAACAACAATATAATGCCTAATAAGACCACACCGCCAATTGAAATACGCCACCAACGACGCTGAATATCTCTCTTTTTTACCCCCATGTTCTCATGTATTTGGCATCTACCATCTCATTGCGGTCATTGCTTCGCAATGCATAATTGAATCCATTATAGACACTATACCCTCCGTACTCGCCCTTCATGTTCATGGCTAGAAAGCCGACTTGCATGCCCTCCACGCCCGGATGTTTTTTCAATATTCTCTGCACGATGTCGTAACAAGCTTCATCAGGCGAAGCCCCGCGTCGCATAGATTCCACCACTGCAGAAGCACCAGCGGTTCTAATCATTGCCTCACCTACGCCCGTGGCTGTAGCGCCACCGACATCGCCGTCAATAAACAACCCTGCGCCAATAATGGGACTATCGCCTACGCGACCTCTGATCTTGTAGGCCATGCCCGAAGTGGTACACGCGCCCGCCATTCTTCCGCTCGCATCCAAGGCCAGCATGCCGATGGTATCGTGATTTTCGACGTTGACGCCGGTTTTGTATTCAGATTTAATGAGCCAATTCTCATAGTCCTTTTGCACCTCAGGAATAGGCACCTCAAAATCTACTTTCGAGAACCCGTTCTCCAAAGCCCATTTCTGCGCACCCTCGCCCACCAACATCACATGCGGTGTCTTGTCCATGATCGCACGGGCAACATCTATAGGGTGCTGAATATCTTCCAAGAAGGCTACGGATCCGCAACGGCTGTCGTGGTCCATGATACAGGCATCCAGGGTCACATGACCGTCGCGGTCTGGACGTCCGGCGAGCCCCACACTGCGGTTAGTAATATCGCTTTCTGTCACGGCTACCCCCTTTTGTACAGCATCCAATGCAGCGCCCCCATTTTCAAGGACGGACCATGCGCCGGCATTGGCTTCCATACCGTGTATCCATGTGCTGATAACTAAGGGAGAATCCTTGAGTGGAAGGGATTTGGCGGTTGTTTGTGCGGCGGTGGTTATGGGTTTGATGGCTAGACCCGCACTTGCCAAGCCGAGATTTTTCAGAAATCTTCTTCTGGACATGCTTCTGTGTTTCTTTAAACTTACGCATTATTCTTAATTTGGTAACATGCGAAATTGGACCCAAATACTCGCCCTCTTCCTAGGGCTTAGTCTGCATGCTCAAGAAGCGACGTGGACCTCTGTACAAGATATCAATCCCTTTATTGGAACCGGCGGCCACGGCCACACCCATCCTAGTGCGCAGGCGCCTTTTGGAATGATACAATTGGGCCCAAATACCCGATACGACGGGTGGGACGGATGTAGTGGCTACCATTTCACCGACAGTGCGATGTACGGCTTTACCTGCACCCACCTCAGCGGTACGGGAGTGAGCGATTATGGCGACCTGTTGATGCTGCCCTATTCCTCGCCGACCAAGGAAGGGGATCATATTCCGTTCTTGAAAGAAGACGAACATGCTCAGGCAGGATACTATGCTTGTATACTTGATGATGGCACACGTATCGAGTCTACCGCAGGGGACCGCATCGGGAAGTTACGACTTCACTTTCCTCGGGAGAGTACGCCAGGTATCATGGTCGATTTGAATTTCCGAGACCGAGTATTGAAACAGGATTTCAGCGCACTAGGAAATGGAAAATTTGAGGGCCGTAGAATTTCTGAAGGTTGGGCTCGTGAGCAACATTTTTACTTTGGATTTGAGGTGAGTCCGGCACCAGATTCTGTTTGGAAACTCTCGCCCGGGGTGTATTGGCTAGCCTTGCCCGTAGGCACAGTAGATGCCGAGGTTAGTATAGGCATGAGCGGCACCTCTGAAGAAGGCGCATGGAAGAACTACCATGGCGAGAGCGCCGAACGCGATTTTGAGGAGATTTTTGCTGAAACACAGGGCAAATGGGAAAAAGAATTGGCCAAAAGCAAAGTAAAAAGTGCCTTGCCCGATCAGCGTGCCATCTTTGCCACAGCGCTTTACCATGCTTATTCTGTGCCCAATTTATGGAGCGATGTCGACGGCAGTTACCGCGGACAGGACAACATCATTTATCGCGATACCGTGAACCGCCATTACACCGTGTTCAGTCTTTGGGATACCTATAGAACGGCGCACCCTTTGTATACCATTACCCAACCCGAGCGCACGCAGGAGTTTGTGTACGGCATGCTCGACATGTATACCCAGCGCGGGCGTTTGCCTATATGGGAATTAGCCGGTAATGAGACCGATTGTATGATCGGCTACCACAGCGTCAGTGTACTCGCCGATGCTATTGCGAAAGGCTACCACACCGATACCGCCCTGACCCTAGAGGCCATGCGTGCTACAGCTGAGATGGATGTCTTTGGGCTAGGGGACTACCAACAATATGGGTTTCTAAGTATTGAGGACGAAAGTGAATCTGTCAGCAAAACGCTCGAGTATGCCTACGACGATGCATGTATTGCATGGACGGCGCAGCGATTTGAGGACTGGAACATTTACAACACCTACAACCAGCGTTCCTCCGCCTACCGTTCATTGATCGATCCAGAGAGCGGGTATGTTCGGCCGCGTACGAATGGCGATCTTTATAGCCCCTACAATCCACGTGAGGTCAATAACCACTTCACCGAAGCCAACGCGTTTCAATACAGCTTTTCGCCCGTTCATGATATTGAAGGATGGATGGAAGTATTGACCAATTATCGTGGCGCACGAGAAAATTGGAACCAGCTTCCTCGCAAAAAACAAAAGCTACTGGTCAAACCGCGTCACGATGTGCTCGAAGACCTGCTCGACGGACTGTTCTATGCCAGCTCTCACACCACCGGGCGTGAGCAAGCGGACATCACGGGTCTGATCGGCCAATACGCCCACGGCAACGAACCTTCGCACCATATTGCCTACCTCTACAATGCCACCAACAATCCGCGCCGTACCAGTTATTGGGTGCACCGCATCTTGGGATCGCAGTACCAAAATGTCCCAGACGGATTGAGCGGAAATGAAGATTGTGGACAGATGAGCGCGTGGTACGTAATGGCCTCGATGGGCATGTATCCCCTGGTGCCGGGCAAACCGGAATATCAAATTTCAACGCCTTGGTGGGATGCCATTCATTTGGATTTGCCTAGCGGAAAGGAATTGGACATCACAGTGGAAGATGTGGGCACCTACATCATGGATTACGACCGAGGAGATAGCGTTCAAATTCCCTTTCAGAAGCGCTATTTCACACACGAGGAACTCCTCGAAGGTGGCCACTGGCAGGTGAAGCGAGGCGACGAGCCTTCGGATTGGGGTAAGGTGTACCGCTACAAAACGGGGACCAACAACCCAACACCACCGGCACCTATTGTCCGCGTACCGCGCACCTTTACCGGCACTGCGCAAGTTGAAATCATCCCTACCGGGCAGTATAACTTGTGGAAGTACGACCGCTATGAAAACGTGAAATGGAAAAAGGACCGCAAGGGTCGAGTACGTATTGGAACAGCCTACGACGATGGCTTCGTTACTGCTGTTACGCCACATTTTGGCTACGGAAATCACGTGGCACGTGCCGTGTTCAGCAAGCGCGACGATAACCTCGAAGCACAATGGATCATGGGACATCCTTCCGGTCAGTACACGGCAGGGGGACCTGAGGCTATGGTCGACGGCATTACTGGAGATACAGACTGGCGCAAGGGACATTGGGTCGGAGTGCAAGGGCATAATGCGACGCTGGAAATCATGTTGAAAAAACCAAAACAAGTCCAAACTGTGCATGTCGGAGTTCTCAAAGATATCCGAGCTTGGATTGCATCTCCGCAGAAAGTGGAGGTCCAAGTATTGTACGACGGAGACAATCAGTGGCATTTCTTCGGTGCCAAGGAATTGATCAATCCCCTAGGACAAGAAGAAGCCATTCGTCATGATATGGCGATGAGCAATCCTAAATCGGATCTTGTGAAGGCCATCCGCATTACGTATTACAATGCCGGCCGACTTCAAGATTGGCACCCAGGCGCCGGACACCAGAGCTATTTCTTCACGGATGAGGTGAGGTTGGAATAATTATTTGAACTCTGTCGGAATCTCACACACCGGTATAGGCAGCATTTTGTGCTTGTTCGCAGTGTTAAATTTCAGATAGATTGCCATGACTTCTGCTTTGCGGCCCGAGAAGTCTGCAGCGGATTTTCCAGCTTCTTGTTGGGCCATGGCCCATTCTAATTCTGGATATGTGGCGCCTAACTGGTCTTCGTCTGTGCGATCATCTCCCCACAGACCGTCCGTGGGTTTGGCATCCAAGATGCTATCGGCCACACCGAGATGACGCGCCAAAGCAAATACTTCTGTTTTCAATAGATCCGCAATGGGGCCTAGGTCTACGCCGCCGTCGCCGTATTTGGTGTAAAATCCTACCCCGAAATCTTCGACCTTATTGCCCGTACCGGCTACCAATAAACCATTGGCTTGGCCGTGATAGTATAGGGTGGACATGCGAAGGCGCGCGCGGGAGTTGGCCAGAGAGAGCAGGTGGTCCGCGCCGCTGGGTTGCATGGCGGCAACGAAGTGGTCGTATACCGGTGTGAGATCGACCTGAAGGTGGCGTGTATTTGGAAAGTTGGCGGTGAGCCAAGCCTGGTGTTCTTGACCACGCGAAGCTTGGTCAGGATGTTGGTGGATGGGCATTTCCAAGGTGAGTACTTCAAGGCCGGTGCGGGCACAGAGTGTGGCGGTGAGCGCGGAATCGATCCCGCCACTAACACCTACAACAAAACCCTTAACGCCAGCGTTCTCTGCATAGCTTTTCAACCAATTCGTAATATGATCTGCCGTTTCCTGTAATTTCATTGCTTTCCCCTTAATTTTGACCCGATGAAAGGCAAATACCAAATATACCTCTTCGCTGCTGCGCTCATCGTGGCAATTGGCTTCTTTATTCAACGAAGTTTTTGGGGCGCAAGTTCATTATATACTGTTGAATCTGATTTGGGTATTGATTGGGAAGTTCGTCATTTCGATGAAGCATTGTTTGGAGAAGACTCTCTAGACATGAAGCAATTATCTGCCTACTTCAATCCCTTCATCCAGTCAAATCCAATTCCGAATTTTTGGAAACAAGAGCGCGCCAACCAAACCTTGCGTGATCATTATACCAACGTCCAAAACTTAATGGATAAAAAGGAAATCACGAGGGATTTAAATGCCATCAGCGCGCGGGCACAAGAACTTATAGGTATTCCCACGCCTGATATTCTTTATTTCTACATCAGCGGTATAGATCTAGAAAATCCATGCTTATACTTTCCAGGTACTTCAGAGGGCGAGTTATGTTATGCCTTTGTAGGATTAGATAATTTTTTAGGAATGGGTTACCCCGGGTATGCTCATATGCCGGCGTACCAACGTGCGTTACTTCGTCAAAGTCAAATTCCAGTAGCCTACTCTAACGCCATTTTATCCACGGTGGGAATGGAGAATTTCAATGATCCCACCTTACTAGGTCAAATGATCTACCATGGAAAGATGGCCGTTGCAACAGAGGCCATGACAGGCTACGAAATCGAAACTTCTGAAATACTCGGTTATAGCCTAGAGGAATGGGCTTTTTTAGAGGCGAACGAAGCCAATATTTGGGAAGTATTTGTTCGGGACCAATTGCTTTTTTCCACCGACATGATGATCCGCCAACGCTTGAGCGAACCGGCACCTTTTTCAAAACTGGGAACGGCTATGGATACCGAGATTCCTGGTCGTGTGGCTCGGTACATCGGGTATAAATTGGTCCAATCTTATGCAGAGAATCACCGCGATCTCTCTCTTCAATCTTTGATACGAATCCGCGACGCTCAGAAATTCTTGCGCGACGCTCAATACAAACCGTAATGGCTGTACAGAAAGAAAGTGAAATCAAAATCACCGTCGGACTTGACGAAAACAAAATCCCTGAAACCATCACTTGGGATGCCACCGATGGCGGGGTCAGTAACGAGCAGGCGAAGGCGTTGATGATGGGCGTTTGGGACGATAAAAATTCTGAATGTTTGCGCATTGATTTGTGGACCAAAGACATGCTCATGGACGACATGAAGCGCATGTACCACCAGACCTTTATTTCTATGGCCGACGGATACGATCGCGCCACGGAGGACACTGCGCTAGCCGCAGATATGCGGGATTTCGCCCGCTACTTCGGGGAGAAGACCGGACTTATTGCTCCAGAAAAATAAACCTCATTGTTTCGGGCGGACACTGAAATAATACGCCGAACCTATGCCTGAGCCCAATCCTATAAACAAGGGATGCATTTTCAAGGCAATGCCTAGGGCCAATCCTGCGCCAAAAATCAACAGTGCAATCAAGAGTTTCTTATTTCCCATACATCTGTGGGCTAATGCTCGCATTGAGTTCATCGATATACCTCAACACTTCTTCGCGGCCAGATTTTCCTTCGGCCGAGGTCATGAATACGGGCGGTAAGGCTTCCCATTGCAATAGCAATTTCTTCTTGTAACGCGCTATCTGTTTCATGAGCGCAGAGGAGCCGAGCTTGTCGATTTTGGTGAATACGATGGAGAAGGGAATGCCTTCCATACCACACCACTCCATGAATTCTAGGTCGATCTTTTGTGGATCGTGGCGACTGTCCACCAACACGAACGTATTGATGAGGTTCTCACGGTTCTTGATGTAGTTCGTGATCATCTTTTGAAATTCGGCACGCTTGGTCTTTGAGGTCTTCGCATAGCCATAGCCCGGCAAGTCGACCAAGTACCATTGCTCATTGATTTCAAAGTGGTTGATGAGCTGAGTTTTCCCGGGGCGACCTGAGGTCTTTGCCAGATCCTTGCGCTGCACCAACATATTGATCAAAGAGCTCTTCCCAACGTTCGATCTACCGATGAAGGCAAATTCATTTTTGATGGGGTCCGGGCATTCGCTGATGCGCGCGGAGGATTTCATGAATTCAGCAGTGTTAATCTTCATCTGTTCTAGTATTGGCGCAAAGTTAGGCCATTTTCTTGGGCCAATTGGACCCAGAGCTATTCACAATCTTATTCACACACTATTTTCACCTTCTCCCACTTCTTCCCACCGCTCTTAATAAGGCCTAGCGTAATTTTACATTGAATAGGCGGCAAAAGTTATCCACAATGTGTACGTTTGTGGGAAATCGTGGGATGATAATTCTACTTTTGTAAGAGAGCAGTCTATACACATGTTAAATCTGATCGGAGTACACGAATGTAAGATGGATGCGAAGGGTCGCATCAGCCTCCCGGCAGCGCTTAAAAAGCAGCTAGCGCCGGCGATGGACGATGCTTTCGTGTTGAAGAGAAGTGTATTTAGCCAGTGTTTGGAATTGTATCCAATGCAAGAGTGGAATGGGGTCATGAACAAGGTCAACACCTTGAATCGCTTCGTAAAGAAGCACAACGATTTCATTCGACTGTTCACCGCAGGAGTAAAGCTTGTAGAGCTCGACGGCGCCACCCGCATAGGGATCAGCCCCGACCTTAAAGCCTTTGCCAACCTCAGCCGCGATGTCGTACTCAGTGCACACAACGGGATTGTAGAGATTTGGGACAAGGAAGCGTATGAAAATGCTGTGAACATGGATAGCGATGACTTTGGATTGCTCGCCGAAGAAGTAATGGGCGGAATAAATCCAAGTCAGAATGAGCTACCATGATCCAGTTCTCTTAGCAGAATGTCTTGAGGGCCTCAACATAGATCCAACTGGTTCGTACGTTGACGTGACCTTTGGCGGCGGCGGTCATAGCAAGGCTATCTTGGACCGGCTCACGACCGGCAAGCTCTACGCCTTTGATCAAGATCCCGATGCCAAGCACAACCTGCCGGAGCATCCAAACTTGGTGTTCATCGCCGCAAACTTCCGCTACATCAAAAACCACCTTCGCCTGCACGGGGCCAAACAAGTGGACGGGATATTGGCAGACCTAGGCGTCAGCTCTCATCAGTTCGATGAAGGCGAGCGCGGATTCTCCATCAGATTTGACGGCCCACTGGACATGCGTATGAATCCCAACACTGGGATTTCCGCTGCCGACATATTGACCACCTACGAAGAGCAAGCCTTGTACGACCTCTTCCGTAAACACACGGACCTCAGAAGTTTGCGTCCGTTGGTCAACGCCATCCTAATGTCAAGAGCGACGGCTCCTTTGACCACAACCACAGAGCTCAGAGAATTGGTCGAACCCCTCGCCCCAAGAGGACAGTGGCACAAATACCTCGCCCAAGTCTTCCAAGGCCTTCGCATGGAAGTCAACCAAGAACTCGAGGTCCTCGAGGAAATGCTCTACGGCGCCACCGACGTGCTCAAGCCCGGCGGCCGCCTAGTCATCATGAGCTACCACAGCTTGGAGGACCGCATGGTCAAAAACTTCATCCGAGAAGGCAAGGCCGAAGGACAAACCGAAAGCGATTTCTACGGGGTCAAACATGTTCCGTACAAAGCCATCTCCCGTAAGCCCATCATAGCCACCGCGCAGGAAAATGCACGAAACCCTCGAGCAACCAGCGCCAAGCTGCGCATTGCAGAACGACTCGAAGTAACCTGGAGCAAAGATGTCTAAAGTGAGCAACGCCATAGTAGGATTGAAAGCCCGCCTCACCCTTGGGGACGAGGGCCTCATGCGCATGCTGCCCTTTGCCGCTTGGTTGAGCTTTTTAGCTCTCATTTCCATATACACATCTCATAGAGCTGACCAAAAAGTTCATGAAATAGACAACCTCAGTAAAACGCGCCAAACGCTAGAGGCAGAACATACAGAAACGCGCGAAAAACTAACCAAGCTTTCTTTGGAAAGTCGAGTAATTGAAAAAGCACAAGCACTTGGATTACAAAGCCCCGAAGAGCGCCCGGATAAAATCGTAATCATAGAATGAGTGCGGAATTAAAACATATCAAGGGTAAAATCACTTGGATTAGCGCAGTAATCTACCTGCTATTTGTTGTGATTGCCGGCCGATTATTCTATGTCTCGCTAGTTATTGGTCCGGATTTACGTGAAATCAGTCAAAAACGATTAATCGAACGACGTGAAATACCCGCAAAACGAGGCGATATCATTAGCAGTGACGGTAAAACACTAGCCACAACCAAACCGGTTTACACGGTTCATTTTGATGCTGTAACAGTCGAAGAGAGTGTCTTCCAGGAAGAGATAGGCGCCCTTTCCACACAACTTGCCACAATAAATCCGAAGAAAAGCGCCAAAGAATGGGAGAAATATTTACGCCAAAAACGAACACAAAGAAATAGCTATGTCCTGCTCGCCAAAGATTTGAATTTTAGCGAGCTAATGAGAATGAAACAATTTCCCATTCTCAAGCGCGGCACATATCAAGGCGGTTTAATAGTCGATGTAGATCAGACCCGCATTCAAATGGCTACTGATATTACCCTGCGCACAATTGGTTACGACACCGAAGCAGCGAGTGCAGGACTAGAAGGATTTTTTAGCGCCTATTTACAAGGGAAGCCGGGCAATAGACTCATGCAAAAAATAGTTGGGGATGATTGGAAGCCATTGGATGATCCCGAAGCAATCGAACCCGTTGACGGCTTCGACATCGTAACAACAATTGACACTCGAATCCAAGATGTCGCTCAACAAAGCCTTTTAAACAGCCTGATAAAATTTGAAGCTGATCATGGCTGTGCTGTGGTGATGGAGGTCGAAACAGGACGAATTGTTGCCATGGCCAATCTAGGAAGAAACCCATCTGATAGTACGTATTCTGAGTTACGGAACTATGCAGTGTGGGAACGTACAGAGCCTGGATCCACTATGAAATTAATGAGCGCCATGGCACTTTTAGAAACTGGCAGTGCTGATACTAATACTGAGGTTGATACCAAAAACGGAATTCATACGGTCTATGGCAAAGAAGTAAGAGACTCAAAGAAAGGGGGGTATGGTGTTATAAATCTTCAAACTGCTTTCGAGAAAAGCTCCAATACTGGGATTGTACAGCTGGTAGAACAAGCCTTCAAGGATAATCCAGATGAATTCGTTGACTTCCTATATCGCAGAAAGTTTGATCAAATCACCGGAGTTCAAATAAAGGGTGAAACGCCCCCCACTATACCAAAACCAAACAATGGTAACTGGTCTGGATTGTCCCTCCCATGGATGTCCTATGGTTATGGAGTCGAATTCACCCCATTACAGCTACTAACGATATACAATGCTGTCGCCAATGATGGAAATATGATGAAGCCTCAGGTAGTGCAAACCATTAAAGATCATGGACGCATTATTGAATCGTTTGAGCCAGAAATCATTAAAAGTGGAATATGCAGCCCTCAGACCATCGCCAAACTTCAAAACATGCTAGAAGGCGCGGTTCGCAGAGGCACGGGAAAACGCTTGTATGACTCAAAAGTCAGTATAGCCGGAAAAACGGGTACGTGTCAGCTAAACTATTGGACAGGTGGAAAAGACTACCAAAGCTCTTTCGCAGGTTATTTCCCTGCGCAGAATCCAAAATATAGCTGCATCGTCGTCATAAGCAAACCAAATTATCTCAAAGGATATTATGGCAGTGATGTAGCAGGACCTGTATTTAAGGCCATCGCCGATGAAGTTTATTATCAGCTTCCTCGTAGCCCAAAAATTGTAACACAAGATCAGCTCGCCATTGCGATCAATGAAAAGCGTGAATTAAACACGCAGCACGAAGCAATCGACAACAATCTGCTACCGAATCTTATTGGCCTCGACTTGCGCGAAGCATTCGAAGTCGTGGAAGCCACTGATTTAATAGTCAATACACATGGCCATGGTAAAGTGGTCAAGCAAGAACCTGCCCTTGGCACCGCTCTCAATCAATGTTCCACCGTAACCCTTTGGCTGCAATGAAACTACTGAAAGACTTATTGTACGGCGTACGCATCAAAGACATCGTTGGCAACACCCAAATCGCTATCGAATCCGTTTGTTACGACAGTAGAAAATCGGCCAAAAATGCCTTGTTCGTCGCCATACCTGGCACCCAAGTCGACGGTCACAAATACATTGAGACGGCCCTAGACGGCGGAGCTATTGCCGTGGTTTGCGAACACATTCCAACCGACACGCGAGAGGGTATCCACTACATCCAGACCAACGATAGCGCCTTTGCGCTTAGCGCCATCGCAGCAAATTGGTTCGACAACCCTAGCGAGCAACTGAAAATCGTGGGCGTAACCGGGACCAATGGTAAAACAACCGTGGCTACCCTATTGCACACCTTGCTCTCCGAGCTCGAAGGCGAAAAGTGCGGCTTGCTCAGCACCATCAGCGTTAAAATGGGGCGAGAGACCGTTCCAGCCACCCATACTACGCCAGATGCATTAGCCATTCAAGGCCACATGCGCGCCATGGTTGATGCAGGCGTGAAATACTGCTTTATGGAAGTGAGTTCCCACGCCTTAGTACAATACCGTGCTGCCCACGTGGATTTTGATATTGCTGTTTTCACCAACATCACCCGCGATCATTTGGATTACCACGGGGACATGAACGGCTACATCGCCGCAAAGAAAATCCTCTTCGACGGATTAAAATCTTCTGCCGTGGCCATCTTCAACGACGATGTGAAACACGGGGATACGATGGTGCAAGATACCAAAGCCAAAGTGCGCAGCTACGCATTGAAACACCCTGCAGATTATAAGGTGAAAATCATGGAGCGCCAATTCGACGGCACCCTCCTGCACATCAACGATCAGGAATGTTGGACCCGAATCATGGGTGATTTCAATGCCTACAACCTCTGCGCGATTTATGCCGTCGGCATAGAATTGGGCAAAGATCCATTGCAACTCCTCACCGCCATGAGCATGCTCAAACCGGTGGAGGGCAGATTTCAAACCATTCAAGGCAAAGGCATTACTGCCATTGTCGACTATGCACACACCCCGGATGCCTTGGAAAATGTCCTGAATACCATCGACAAGCTCAAAGGCGGTGGTGATATCATCACCGTTGTGGGCTGTGGTGGAAACCGAGACAAAGGAAAGCGCCCGCAAATGGCGCAAATCGCTGCGAGCAAGAGTAACAAAGCCGTATTCACCAGCGACAACCCCCGCAACGAAGAGCCGCAAACCATTCTTGAAGATATGATGGCGGGGGTGACTGTAGACCTTAAATCCAAAGTTTTGGTCATCCTCGACCGTGAGCAAGCTATCAAGAGCGCTTTAATGCTCGCCAAGGAGGGAGATGTCGTACTAATCGCCGGTAAGGGCCACGAAAAATACCAAGAAGTGCATGGCCAGCGCCATCACTTCGACGATGTAGAACAAGTCAATCACTTCTTAAACGCATAACCATGTTGTACTACCTATTTGAATATCTAGACAGTGCCTACGATATCCCGGGAGCGGGAGTATTCCAG
>JAKMGS010000161.1 GCA_022424815.1 Schleiferiaceae bacterium
GGAGGTGGCAGAGGGTAAGGAAGTACGCGTATTCAATGGCAAGCCTCACATTTTAGAGCATGCCTTCGATGCACCTTTTGCCTTCGTTAAAGCTTGGAAAGGCGATAAGGCTGGGAACCTTATTTTCAAGGGCACGGCACGCAACTTTAACCCTATGATGGCTATGGCTGGAAAGGTTACTGTGGCTGAGGTGGAAGAGTTGGTGGAAGTAGGAGAATTGGACCCTAATAGCATCCATATTCCAGGGATTTTCGTGCAGCGAATCTTCCAAGGCGTAGGCTACGAGAAACGAATAGAACAACGCACCGTACGTGCCAAAAGCGAATAACCATGGGATTGAGTAAAGATCAAATTGCACAGCGCATTGCCCAGGAACTTCGCGACGGATGGTACGTGAATTTGGGCATCGGGATCCCCACTTTAGTGGCGAACCACATCCCGCAAGGCATCAATGTAGAATTTCAAAGTGAGAACGGCATCTTGGGAATGGGCCCCTTCCCTTTCGAAGGCGAAGAAGATGCAGACTTGATCAACGCTGGGAAGCAAACCATCACGGCCATGCCTGGGGCGAGCTTCTTCTCGAGCGAACTAAGCTTCGCCATGATTCGTGGCCAGCACGTTCAGCTCACTGTACTCGGAGCTATGGAAGTCAGCGACAGCGGGGATATTGCTAACTGGAAGATTCCAGGCCGCATGGTCAAAGGAATGGGCGGCGCGATGGATCTCGTGGCATCTGCCGAGAACATCATTGTGGCCATGCAGCATACCAACCGTGCCGGAGAAAGCAAGCTCTTGCCGGAGTGTTCACTGCCCCTTACTGGCGTGCAATGTGTGAAAAAGATTGTCACGGATTTAGCAGTATTGGAAGTTGATCCGGAACGCGGGTTTGTGCTTTTGGAACGAGCGCCCGGGGTGACCGTAGACGAGATTCAAAGCAAGACTGCCGGGAGGCTGGTGGTCGAGGGCGATGTCCCTGAAATGCAACTATAAAAAAAGACGCCCCAGGAAGGGCGCCTTTTCTTTTGTCGGATGAAACCGAACAAAACAAAACCATGCGGTTTAGGGTATGGTCTCTGAATCAGTTTAGGTTCCTCTAAAGTACAGTGTGCTGATTTTCAAAAGCGTGATATTTATCATCTTCCCAAAGATCCAACTAAGGCCAACACGGTAATCTTTGCATTGACCGCTTGGAATTGGGCACTGTACATCCCATTGTTGGCATTTAGCCAAGCGATTTGCGCCTCGCGTAATTCGAGGCTACTGGCTTTCCCTAAGGCATGCAACTCGCTCATACGCGCGAGACGTCGCTCCGCCACTTCCATGTTCTTGGTTTCAATGACCGCAATCTTAATAGCGTTATTAAAGACATCCGTAGCATTAGCCAACGTGTTTTCGAGGGTTTCAGAAACTTGGTCCAATTGTTCTTGCGCTTTCAACACTTCCAATGCAGCGTTTTGACGTTGCGTTTTGCTCTGAAAGCCTGAGAACAGATTGTACTGCAAACTGATGCCCGCATTCAACCCTTGCTGCTGCGAAGCGGTTAAGAACCCAGCTTCTGCTTGACTTTGGTTCAGCCCGTAAGATGCCTGTGCTGCTATAGTGGGGAACAACGTGCTCTGCTGTAATTTCTCTTGAAGACTTGCAGCATTCACAGACGTTTGAGCCAATAGAAAGGCGCTGTTGTTCTCGCGCAAATTGGCCAATAAATCCTCGGGGAGATCCGCAGCATTGATGGCATCCGTAATGCCAGATTCATCTACCAAAAAGTCGGAATTTTCCCACCCTATGTACGTGGCAAAGGAGTTTTTGGCCAATTCGTATTGCGCCTGCACCTCCAATAAGTTGATGCTATCTCTATTCAAATCTACCTCAGCCGAGAGGCGTTCGGTAGTGTTCGAACCGCCCAATGAATTCGTCAACATCGCTCGTTCGAAGCGCTTTGAACTAAAAAGCAACACTTGCTGTGCCGTAATCACACTGCGCTGCAATAGAGCCAGCCCCGTGTACTGCGACCAAACCATCGCAATGGTCGTTTCCATGGCCTGTTGCTCGGCAAGACTGGCGCTCTGCTCCGCAGTTTTCAGTAGTGCATAAGAGCGTTGAATACGGCCACCCGCAAAGAGGGTTTGGCTAATGCCCAAGGACATATTTTGACTCAAACTCTGAGCACCTTCCACATCCTGTGTTTGCCCAGTGGCAAATTCCAGGTTGGAGTTCTGCTGGCTCACATTCGCCCCTGCCGTAGCGACTACAATCGGTAACATTCCGGCATTCCCCCTCGTGGCAGCATTGGCCGCTTGCTGGCTCGAAAGCTCCGCTATCTTGAGGTTGTGATTGTGTTCTAGGGCCGTGGCAATGGCTTGATCTAGGGCTAAAACCTCTTGCGCTTGGGTGTTCCAAGTAAGAAGTACGGTGGCGATGCCAATGAAGATTCTATTGCTCATCGTTTTCGTGTTTATGGATTTCGTTGAAGTAGGCTTCCCCCTTCATTTCTTTAATAGCTGGCTCAACCTCCTCACGGGTAGGGCGCACACCTCTTCTCAAATGTATGATGTTCACACGTGCATCATTGACTAAGGCCATGAGCGATGGTAAGACCACCAAGGTCAACATGGTCGCAAAAGCAATTCCATAGGCAATGGATACTGCCATTGGGATAAGGAACTGCGCTTGGAATGAGGTCTCAAAAATCAGTGGTGCAAGACCCGCCACCGTGGTAATGGTGGTCAAGAAAATGGCACGGAACCTACTTAATCCAGCGTTGTAAATAGCCTCTAAAACAGGCTGTCCAGATTTGACATTGATGTTGTATTTACTCACCAAAACCAAAGAGTCATTCACAATAATCCCAATCAAGGCCACCACCCCAAGGAAGCTGAGGATGGACATCGGCATGCCGTGCAACCAGTGTCCCCAAGCCACCCCCGTCAAACTAAGCGGGATGAGCAGCATAATCATGATGGTTTGAATTAAGGAGCGGAAGGTGAAGGTAATAGTCAAGATGATCAAAAACAGGATAATAGGCATCACCGTCTGTGAACTCTCTTGTGTTTTCATACTTTCTTTCTGCTGCCCTTCATAGCGCGCTGAGACCGATGGATATTGCGCGAAAATTCCTGGAAGAATATCAGCTTGAATTTGAGCAAGTAATGCAGGTGCTGAACCGTTTGGACTAGTCAAATCGCTCTCCACACGGAATTCACGTTGTCCATCCAGGTGATTGATGTTGACGGTTCCGCGTTCAATGGTATACGTAGTCAATTCTCTTAGCGGCACCTCCCCTTGCG
The DNA here is from genome assembly GCA_022424815.1 of Schleiferiaceae bacterium. GTDB lineage: Bacteria > Bacteroidota > Bacteroidia > Flavobacteriales > Schleiferiaceae > UBA10364. The sequence goes on from JAKMGS010000161.1 coordinate 3,288, forward strand.
CTGTGGTAATAAGGAGCTCCTCTAAATCCCACAACTCCCGGCGGTCTTTTTCATCTAATCGGACCCAGACTTTTACTTCATCCTCGCCACGCTGCAATCGTTGTACCTGCGCCCCGAAGAAATTCTCCCGGACCTGCGTCATAATACTCCCTGGCGTTAAACCTAAGTATCGGGCCTTATCCGTCAAATGCAAAGTGATTTCGCGAATCCCTTTTTGATCGTTGTCGACCACATCCGTTAAATCTTCCATGCCTCTAAGCTTCGTCTTCAAGATTTCCTTCGCAGCAC
>JAKMGS010000162.1 GCA_022424815.1 Schleiferiaceae bacterium
CTAAACTCTATTGCTTTGGCGAAGTATTATGGGACCTCTTCCCCAGCGGCGCCAAGCCGGGTGGAGCACCTATGAACGTCGCTATCCACGCACAGAATTTAGGACTAGAAAGTGCCGTGATTTCTGCCATTGGTACTGATAAGCGCGGGCAATCGCTCCTGGATATTCTACAAGAGCGCGGTGTCAATACAGGCTTCATCACCAGAGGCGATCACTCTACTGGAACGGTCACGGTGGACACCTCCAATCCTTCGGAGGTTCGCTACACCATTGACGAGCCAAGCGCTTGGGATTTCATTGGTACGCCTGAAATTTCATGGGAGCCGGGTGATCTGCTCTTGCACGGGTCCTTAGCAACTAGAAATAAGCACAGCTACCAAGCACTGAAAGCGCTCAGAGCTCAGGCCAGTACGCGGGTGTTTGACCTCAACCTCAGAGCACCCTTTATCGATTCAGATCGCATCTTAGAACTGCTTGAAGGCACCGAAATCGTAAAGGTGAACCAAGAAGAATATGCACTGCTTGCCCAGTGGCTAAAAATAGACACTGATCCAGAGGTCGGATTTGAAGCGATGTACGAAAGAATGGGCACCCAAGAACTTCTCGTAACGAGAGGTAGCCAAGGCGCGCTTTGGGTGAATAATCTTGGTACACTTCAGAGCAAGGTCTTTCCAGTAACGGTAAAAGACACCGTGGGTGCCGGGGATAGCTTTCTAGCCGCCATGCTCTTTGGCAATTCCCACCTACTGGAGCCTAAACAGACATTAGATTACGCCACTGCCCTAGGCGCTATGGTCGCCAGTAAAGAAGGAGCTAACCCGCTCATTAGTACAACCGAATTAAAAGCCTTTATCGACGCTTCAAGCCGATAATAGTCACAACCTCATCCGCTTCTCCTGGCGGCACGGTGCGCCAAGGGAAATCTGGGTGACCTAGACCCGTGATTGGCTCAATAGCTACAAATGGGGCATTCGCCGGTCGGAATACCTGAGTAATGGCAGATAGCGGTTGGATGCTAATATCCCCAAGCTCTACCGATTCCATAAAAAATGCGCCGTCCACTTCTTCGGTCCAATCAAAGCCTTTAAAAGGAATCGTTTCGCCCGGATGGCTTACTTCATTCTTCTTTAATCGATGGGTCGGCACTGGGTGTAACGCTGGGGCATTGGTCTTGAAATAGGGATGCCACCCCATATGAAAAGGTATATTTGATTTGCCAAGATTCTCAATGCGTCCACTAAGGGTAAGACCATGCTCATCAAGAGTATAGCTAATGGTTAATCGGCACGGAAAAGGATAATATTCTTTCGAACCATCGTAATTCCAGATTGCCTGAATACCACTGGGTAGTTGGGCCAATTCAAATTCCTCCCAAGGCGTAAAGCCGTGCAACGCCGCACGGTGTTTGGCATCGTTGATGGGCCAATGATATTCAGCTGCTTCGAATGCCATCACCGTCCCTGATGCCATGCGCACTGGAAATGGGAACATCACCGCTCCGGCGGCCCACTGTTGCCACTGATCGCCAAAATCGTGGAGCAATTCTCCCCCTTCTATTTGCAACGACAACAAAGAAGCGCCTCTACTTGCTACAGTAAAGGCGCCCCATTTATTTGAAAATATTTCAATTTTATCCATTGATGTCGTAGATGGACTTCATTCTATCCATCTGACCCTTATAATCGTAATCAAGATCTATTAATTCACCTTTTGAAATATCAAAAACCCAGCCATGCACAGATGGAGCACCGCCATCTGCATGACTTTTTTGAAAGTACTCCGTCTTGAGAATGTTGTTACACTGCTCAAATACATTTAATTCGATAAGGCGATTGTAACGCGTACCTTCATCCTTTATCGCGTCAAGTTCTGTTGCATGAAGCCTGTAAACGTCCCTAATCTCTCGCAACCATCCGTCAATTAACCCTAAGCTTTGATTTCCCATGGCAGCAGCAACACCGCCGCAATTATAATGACCACAGACTACAACATGCTTCACTTTTAAATGCATAATAGCGTAAAGAATTACACTGTGGATATTCATATCAGTATTCACCACAAGATTGGCAACATTTCGATGCACAAAAACTTCCCCGGGGTCTAGCCCCATGATATTGTTCACAGGAACCCTGGAATCTGCGCAGCTGATGAAAAGAAATTCTGGACTTTGCCCTTTTGCTAAATGCTCAAAAAACTCAGGTTTTTTGGAGGTGTGGCTTTCAATCCATTTTCTGTTGTTTTCGAAAACCTTGCGGTACGTATCATTCATGATGTGGTAGCGTTTTGTTATTGCCTTTAAGATACTCTATTTCGAGACATCTCCAAAAGGACTACGCAAGGTATAAGCCTTTGGACGGTAATACTTATCCGCAAGTCGCATTAAGAATTGAAAGAATCTACTTGAGCTGTAGAAGGAGAAATAGTTCTCTTCCGGTACGGCGCCATAGGTGCTCTTTATTTCTGTGGCGGTCCTGCCTAAATGCACCTTTTTTACGCCGGTCGTTATTCCGTGTCCAATTAAGATAAACATCGCATGACTGTAAAAATCTTCAGGTGCATCGTCACTTTGACCAAAATGCATGGCTCGAAGCACGGAACCATCTTCAATACAAGAAATAAAACCCACTAGCTTCTCACCGCTGTAAAAACCGAACAACTTAAACGCCCCACCGAAACATCGGTTAAACGTCCCTAGCAAATGTTCCAAGTTCCCCGGCAAGGCCACCACCTTATCTTTTAAAGTAGCCTCCAACATGGCTATGCATTGTTCAAACTGAGGTCCCTCTTTCGGCAATACTTCAACGCGTATTCCTTCATTGCTCTTTTGCACCTTACGAACGCGAGCACGGTACTTTTTCTTCATATCAGCCACATATTCATCAAAGCTGGACCAAGAAATAGGCAGCACCATATAAGGATCACCTTTGTAACTGTGCCAACCTTTGGAACGTACTGGGGCATCCGTAAATGATAAAAACAACCTACATGATGCACCCTGGCCCTTGAAGGCCTGTAGTGCCACCTCAGCTTTTTCCGCGCTCAAGTTCCAAAAACCTGGCAACCACGGGCTACCTGCCACCTGCAAAATGCCTTTACGAATGATCGCATTGGTCAATCGCAAACCACGAAGCGTTAAATACTTCCCACTGCTTCTACGCAGTTCAGGTGTGGTCATGGGCAGCATCTCCCCTGTAGGTAAATGGAGAATTTGCCCAGGAACATTATCTAAAACCGAAGATTCTAAAGAGGTTGCGGTCAAGGGTTCGTGCAATTAGTTAACTTTAACTCAGAAGTTAATGGCCATGTATACTCCGAACGAATTCCAAACTCAATTGTTCGACGAGATTTTTAGCTCCACCAAAGGTAAGCGTAAAATCACGACGGAACTGATGGAAGTACTCGGATGTTCAAGAGCTTCTCTCTACCGCAAAAGAACCGGTACCACCCCATTGACCACAGACGAGCTCATTCGATTGGCGGATCATTTTTCGCTCAGTATCGATGCCTTGAGAAAGAATGCCGAAGAGAATTCATTGGTCGTGGTTTGTACT
>JAKMGS010000163.1 GCA_022424815.1 Schleiferiaceae bacterium
CTATCCTTCTGTGAAAAGTGTATTATCAAAGGTTGGGCTTCGTGACGAAACCAGAATGGATGTTGCCTACATCACCAGAATGCGTACCGACGGAACTACGGAGTTGATTAGTTTCTCTCCTTCATTAATCATGGAGGGAGAGGGTGACCTTGTCCTACAAGCAGAGGATGTGATTCAAATTCTTGATAAAAGAAATTACGTAGACCGATCTACGGTTCGTGTTACAGGGGAAGTACGTCAAGCTGGAGAATACACTATTGATTCTAATGTTACCATCCCTGCTTTGATTGATCTGAGCAATGGACTTACGAGAGAGGCAAAGCGCGATGCGGCCTATGTGTTCCGAGTATACCCTAACGGGGAGACAGAGGTTATTTCTGTTGCTTTGGACGACCAATCCTTCACCTTCCAGGATCGTGACGAGCTGCGCATCCTCTCAGAAAAAACCTTCTATGACGGTGCCGTCATTAGCGTCTCAGGTGAGGTTAAAATTCCGTTGGAAATGCCTTATGACAAAACCATTACGTTGCGTGAGGCTGTTGAACTGGCCGGCGGATTGACCTTTGCGGCAGATTCAGCACGACTGATTGTGTACCGTATGGACTTCACCGGAATGAACATTGGAAAAGTAGAAGAGATTAGTCTTGACCTTCAAACGCAAGGTGATTTTACATTTAAGCCATTTGATGCCTTGGTCGTTCGCCGTAAATATGGTTTTGAATTCCAAGAATATGTAAACATTCAAGGAGAGGTGGCTTACCCAGGACGCTATGCCATTCGTGAAGGAGAAAAGACGAGCGACCTACTAGAAAAAGCAGGGGGACTTACCAAAGAAGCCTTCCCTGAAGCGGCCACCTTCCAGCGCCAAGGAAAAGGGAATGTCTTTATTTCCATCGACAGAATTGTTAAAATAGGCAACACCTATGACGATATCGAGCTGATGCCTGGCGATAATATTTTCATCCCAACCAAAGACATGACCGTTGAAATCCGTCTGGCAAACACGGAGGCTGCATCTTATGCTGAGTTCTCTGATAAGTATGACCGCGAGAGTATTCATGTCGCGTATGTGGCTGGGAAGTCCGCGAAATGGTATGTGAAAAACATGGCGGGTGGATTCGATGAAAATGCAAAACGCAGCAACACCAACGTAATTTACGCCAACGGAAGTGCGAAGGATTATCATTGGTATAAACTGCGCTACCGATATCCTAAGGTCAAGCCCGGCTCTATGGTAGTAGTTGGTGGCAAACCTGAAAAGAAGGAACGTGAGAAGAAAGATTTGGCCGAAGTAGATTGGCAAGAATTCTCAATGAATCTAGTGGCTCAGGTTACATCAATCTTAACGGTGGTTACCTTGGCCACTAAGCTCTAAACACTGTTTCACAAATAAGTTAAGCCCCGCCCAAGTGCGGGGCTTTTTTTGTTAATACTTATTAGTCAAAGAATCAATCAGTTGCATTTCGGCGACTCAAATACGACTGTTTTGGCATTGTCTTTGCACCATGGCGTAGCCGTAAATAAACCAGAATCACCTAACCCACTGTTCCCATAATGAAGCTATCGGTCATTGCTGTTTTATTGTTCTTTTTCGGATGGAGCCTGCAAGGGCAAAGTCTTAAATTCAAATCTACTGTAGAGGACGGTGCGTCTAAATCCTTTTCGTTTGAGCAGGGCGGGATTCGGGGAAAGTTTTCGGGGGGCCACAAGGAATTAGTGCTCAGGCTGGTGAATGAGGGCGAGGAGGAGCTAGTGCTCCATGAAGATGCAATGGCCCTTGTCGACATTACCGGGCGTGGTGCTAAGTTGTGCCACCCTGAGATAAAATTGGGTCCAGGGGGAAAAGTAAAATTAGCCTTGACCAATTGTTCTGGCGCGGCAAACAACGAGGGTCTCTTCCTTCTAGATCTCAACTATCCTAACCACGCCGCGTACAAAGAAGAGGTTTGGTTTCTGAAGAATAAGTCTTTCATTTTGAAGATAGGTCAGGAGAAAGTGGCGTTTTGGGTGGAGTAAACCTGTTCGCCCAGTTTGCAATCTAATCCCCTTCCCACTACTTTAGTCTGTACAATACTTTGAAAGGGTATGTACAAAGACTATGTCATTTTGGCCACAGCGCTCTTGGTGATCGCCTTGATTTTTGCGGGGATTAGAGTGCGAAAATATAATTGGCCATACCTCTACTTTATTGGAGGAATAGTCATGGCCTCTTTTCTCTTTACTGACCCCACGCTCGTAGGTCAGCAATTCATCAATGTGCTCTACCCCCTATTTATTCCCGTACTCTATATCATAGGCCCAGGAATCTATGGCTCCATACAACCAGTAGAGGCCAGGAGGAACCCCTGGCATATCATTCATTACCTACCCATGATTATTGGGTATGTAATGATCTTTCTTCATTGGTTTTTAGCGGAAGAACATTACCGCCAATGTGTATTTAATGGTCGAGAATTTTCATTTCAAACCAATCATATGTTTTGGCCTTTTTCAGATAAGTTCATTCTGATGGGATATCCCTACTATACGGCAGGTTACTACATATTGTGTATACGAAAGCTGAATGAGCAACAATCACCGCTCAATATGTACTTGCTGCCCATTGGCTTATTGGTTTCATCGCCTATCATTTTTGACTTAGTCCATGATTATGTGTATGGTTATGGCTTTTTCATTCAAGACCCTAATATTCAGCGCTACCTGCTGCTTCCGGCCGTTTTAATCATCTTCTGGGATGTAATCATTATTAAGCCACCAAAGCCAAAAGAAACAGCGCCAGAAGAAGTTTCTGCACAATCACAACGCATGGAATATCCCATGCTGTCCAGTGTACGAAAACGCTCCTTAGTACAGTATATCGATAGCTTGTGCACGGCCTCCCGAGATGAATTAGCATTGCATTTACAAACTAAAAATACCTACATCAAAAACTCCCCTTTCAACAAAAGTGAGTGGGAGGACTTTTTCTCCGAAACTCATACCAGCTGGAATTTTCTGAAAAAATTCATCCGTATAAAACGCGCCATGGCTCTAATGGAGGAAGGATTTTTGGAAGAGGGGAGTATAGAGGAATTGGCCCAAGAAGTAGGATATGCAACACGTGCGTCGTTGTATTTAGCGTTTCGGCAAATCATGGGAATTGCCTTGCCCGACTACAAAGACCAACACATGATTAAATAAAGAAAGCCCGCCATACGGCGGGCTTTCTTCACTCTAGTTATGAATCCCTAATTAGAACAAGTCACTAATCATTGGGAAATCTCCATTTTGTAGCGTCTCAGAGAGTCCTTGAGTGGCCTCGATGCCAGCCATTCCTCCTACTACCACTAAGACTATAAAGACAAATAAACCGAGGTATGGGAACCCTTCGTATCGACCTTGATACTCTTCTAGGCTACTTCTGAAGTAGCTCGAACCTTCTTGGTCGTGGTTGTAGAGTCTTCCGAAATACTTCGATGTCCAAATCACCACCAAGTTCAACGCAACTGCCAACATCAAGCACAGTACCAATAAGAACATAGCT
>JAKMGS010000164.1 GCA_022424815.1 Schleiferiaceae bacterium
GTTTCTACAAAATCAAATAATTCACTCAGGTTGGAACCGCCATTCAAGTTTGTAGAAAGTTGTGGCCGTCTACCGCTTAAGGATAAGTCCCCATTGATCTCCCCAGTTTTTGTCTTGATTCGGAGTGAATTTATTTGTAGGTCGGGCTTCTCACCCCAGAACCATCGTCCTTTACACGATAGTGAAGGAATCTCAATATCGTTATATACTAGGGAGGCCCCTGTAGTTGAAAAGTCGATAGACCATTCTTCATAGCTGCCTTGCCAGGCCCAATCTGCATTTAGCTTTTTAATATTTACATCTTCCGGTAATTCAAATAAAGGCGCATATCCAAGTGCTGTTGTAATATCTGTTTTTGAACCTGAAATTTGCCCACCATCATGATGAAGCACGAGGCTTATTGGGAAGGTATGTAGCCTCAAATTATCAGATTGAATTTCCCATTGGTCATCATTGAACCAGACCTTTGTCGTCCCCTCCAAGGGAGCATCGACAAGAAAAATGCTTTCCTCTATGGTTGCATAAGTATGTTCAAGTTTCGCATCGATATCGAATTTAACTTCTTTGGCAATACTTCCAGAGGCGGATAATGTCTCAATAAAGGCTTTATAGTAAGAATTATCTTCCTCGTCGTTATAATTAAGTTGAACCTTGTTAGCCTCTACATATTGTAGGTTCAATTCGGTGGTTGTGGTATCACTAGTAGTTAACAAATCCCAATTATCACCTAAGCCTTCAAGGTGTCTCAAGTAAATGGCCCCATCATTTATAGCCAACTCTTCAATGGTATAGTCTCCATTAAATACACTGATGACATTCATTCCTAATCCAACTTCTGCGGCACGAAGTAGGGGATTCTCGCCCTCAAATGGGTCATTTATAAGTACATCATTCAGCACAATTCTTACCCTAGGAAATCCAGAAAACAGATCTAAATCTATAGTACTTACAGATACAGGAGTCTTTAGTTGTGCGTTAATTCGTTCAACTCCTCCAGCAATGATTTCGTCTTGATGTGAATAAATGTAAGTTGCTCCCCCTGCTAAAACAAGGAAGAGCACAAGTACGAGGTAAGCGAATATTTTCAGCCCTCTTTTCATCCACATTTACCTTGTTTTCAGGAAGTCAATCTCCTTAGTGTCCAACAAGCGGTATTCGCCGCGGCTGAGATTTTTCTTGGTCAACCCCGCAAAAGACATACGGTCTAATTTTTCGATGGTATACCCTAAGGAATCAAATACACGGTGCACCAATCTGTTTTTACCGCTATTCACGCGAATGCCTATTTCACGTTTATTGGCTTCGTTGGAATAGCGAATCTCTTCAATAAAGGCCTTGCCGTCTTCGAGTTCCACCCCTTTTTGAATGGCGAGCAGATCTTTCTTGGCCAAGGCCTTGTCGAGGATAACACTCAAAATTTGTACGGCACCTTTTGAAGGATGGGTAAGCTTTTTCGCAGTATCAGCATCGTTGGTGAACAGCAATACTCCGGTCATCGAACGGTCCATGGTACCCACGGGATAGAGGCGCTCACGTGTGGCATTGCCGATGAGTTCGTCAACGCTTTTTTTCACGCGGTTGTCGTTTACGGTGGTGATGAACCCTTTGGGCTTGTTCAACAACAAATATTTCTTCTTCTCACTCTTGATCAGGCTGCCGTTGAATTTCACAGTATCTGTAGGCTTGACCTTGTAGCCCATAGTGGTCACGACCTTACCGTTGATTTCCACCAAGCCGGCTGCGATCAAATCATCCGCCTCACGACGGTTACAAATGCCTGCGGTAGAAAGGAATCTGTTCAAGCGAATCTCATCATTCGATCCAGCCAATTCCTCTGCACTCTTGCGCTTGACACGCTTAAAGTTCCCAGGACCTCTTTTGAAATCCTTTTTGCCTTCGTTTTTAGAACGATCTGAATCTGAAAAACGTGGCGAACGAGGGCCCTCTGCGAAGCGATTGCGGCTTTCAGTTTTCTTAGGTCCTCTGGAGTTTGAGCGGCTATTGCGCATGATGCGGTAATTTTTACAAAGGTATATGCTTACGCCCTCTGCAATTCAAATGCCACAAAATTTCAGTTAACATCTAAAGGGAGTAGGATAGGCGTGTCCAATTCCGGTGAAAACCCCACCAACCACACTTCAACTTCCGAGCATTGGTGCTCACTGAGCAATGATGCACCCAAGAAAATAAGCCGTTGAATTTGTCTCTGTTCGACCCAATGCCAAGCCTCTTGAGGCACATATTTTCTGTATTTAACCTCCACAACGAAGAGCACACCGTCTTTTTTAGTGATCACATCGGCCTGGTATCGCCCCATGCGATAATCTTTCGCGACCAAATGATGTCCGCTTGCCAGCAGCATTTCTGTGGCCAATCGCTCGTATGTTTTGTAGGACGCCATGCCCAAGAAATTGGCCCCTAAAAAGGAAAAAAGAAAGAAATGTGGAGAACTAAAAGTTTTACAGCGTCATCACCTGGCGATAAAAGAAGAGCGCCAACACCCCAAAGATTAAGAGCGTAATGAAAAAGTTAATCCAAGTCTTTTGTTGATTCACGCGTTGCCTTTGCGCGTAGCGTTTTTGGTGCCTTTCTGTGAAGCTTCCTTTGCGCTGCTTGCGAGCCTCGTGAAGTTTCAAAATTTGGCCCATCGCCTCGAAGTGCCCTGGCTCTTGAAGGTACGTTCGCATCACCTCAAATACCAGCTCTCTTTGGGTGGACGTGAACACTCGATCAAAGCTGTTATCACTGCCCTCCTCCCAAGATCCAACACGTACCTCCCAGGTGCCATTGTCCCACTTGAGTAATCGGCACCCGCTCAGGGGCTTTTCCACCTGTAAAAAGAACGTTTTGGTCTCCAGCCAGGGCAGGACTTTTTCTCTGGCTTTTGCTAGTGATTCAAAACTCAAATGATGTGTTTCTTCGTTCGGTATGCCGTAGGTAACGTTGATCATACTTCGCGTAAGATTATGGGCCAATTCTCTTTTCCATGCCCAATAATGGGGTGCTCGTATACAGGCACGTCCTCGGCCTCAAAATGTTTTCTCAGGGAATGTCGAACGTCGGGACCCCACGGAATGTGGTGGTCGTGTATATCAGAAAACACGCCAAGCACTACAGCCTGTAGCCCTTTAAAGGCCCCGCATCGGCGAAGGGCAAGAAGCATTCGGTCCAGATGGTAGTGGTATTCATCGAGGTCTTCCAACAGTAAAATACAGCCGTCTAGGCTCGGTAAACTTGGGGTACCTAGGATGCTGTATATAACGCTGAGGTTGCCGGCAATGACTTGGCCGTGCACCTCCTTAGGCAGGGCACAATGCAGCGCATCTTCTTCACCCATCAAGACCTTGAGCGAGGCTTCGATTGCCTCTTTGTTAGTCGTTTCAAAACTGATGGGCATGGGCGCATGTAGGGTGGCCAATCCTTGTTGTATCCCGTGGCACAAAAAGGTTGTGAAATCTGAAAAGCCCACAAGCCATTTCGGATTTTTCTGGAGTGCCGCCCAATCCACCGCATCCACAATC
>JAKMGS010000065.1 GCA_022424815.1 Schleiferiaceae bacterium
GAGTTGGCTAAAAAATAAGAGCCAATGGAACCAAGGCGCCGTGATTAATTTCCAAAAACCAACTCTTGAGTTGAATTGCCCAGACGAATTAAGAGAAGCTTTGTCACAGAGCCTATCTCAGTATTTCACGGTACAAACCGAAAAAGGTGCTAAACTAGGATTGGAATCTAGGATCGATCTATTCACCGAAACGTCCTCACAAGGCACGCACAAAGTAATTATTGAGGGAACTTTCGTTATGACCGCCATCGAAGAATATGTGGATGTAGTTTGGAAAAGCTCCAATACTATTGACGGTACTGCCATATCAAGTTCGAAAGAACGTGCCATGCAAAGCGCAAAGAACGCTTTTATGGAAGATTTCAATTACTTCGTCCTGCCCCAACTCCAAAGAAGTTTGGACTACTAGGATATTTACTATGCACGCATAGTAATATTTTCTATCTTAGAGCCTCGTAAGTCATTTACATGAGGCCAGAAGAAACCTTTGATTTTCGCATTCGCAGATGTTGGATCGCCATGTCCAAGATGTACAACGAGCTCGTTAGTGCCAGTGGCATTACCGTATCCGTTGGCTTTGCCTTGTTGAATATTGATGTAAAAGACGGCACTCCTTCCACTGCTCTAGGACCTAAAATGGGGATGGAAAGCACTTCGCTGAGCCGTTTGCTAAAGAATATGGAAAGTGCGGGGCTTATTTTCAAAGAAGCCCACCCTGAGGATAAGCGTAGTGTTTTACTCAAGCTTACACCCCTAGGCCTTGAAAAACGTGACTCGAGTCGTGATGCAGTATTGAAGTTCAATGCCGCCATTTCGGATTCCTTGGGCGATGCACAATCCCAATCCTTTTTTGAGGCGATGGATATAATAGAACACAATATTGAACTTTTGAGATCACCTATAGAAATCTTATAGTTCATTTCGCGCGCCTTAGCGCAGATACCTGGGCTTTCCCAAGAGCCTATTACAGAGTGATCAAATCGCCGTTATTGATTTTAACGGCGATTTTTTTTATTTTTAAGAACCGCACATCTAAACCGCCAACATGATGACTGATAACAAGAATTGTCCTAAATGCCATTCCACGGAATTTGTGAAAAGTGGAATAATTAAAGAGCGACAGCGATTTAAATGCAAATCCTGTAACTATTATTTCACGGTTCAAAAGCTTGGAAAACGTATTGAAGGAGAATATGTAATTAAAGCACTTCAACTCTACCTCGAAGGAATTAGTTTCAGAGAGATAGAACGAATTTTAAACGTTTCACACGTAAGCGTGATGAACTGGGTAAAAACCTACAACATCAAACGACCCAAGACCACTGCCAATGTCCAACCTGAAGTTCAAATCTTGAAGCACAAAGAAGTACTTGCTCTTTTGGGTGACGAAAGTAATCTTGACGATGGAGGTTTATTAGTTACTCCAATGGATAGTAAATATTTGGTATTGACCTGGAAAAAACGCTTCGGAAAGAAGAATACCGAACTCTAAATGAACCACTACTTCGTAGATAGCTTCGAGAAATACGAAGAAGCTTATAAAGCATCAACAGAAAATCCCGAAGCCTTCTGGGAGAGTATTGCCAATACATTCACTTGGCAAAAGCCGTGGGACAAAACTTTAGAATGGGAGTTCAATACTCCAAATGTGAAATGGTTCCAGGGCGGTGTTTTAAACATCACAGAGAATTGTTTGGATCGTCACCTCAAGGAGAGAGGCGATGATATTGCCTTGATTTGGGAACCGAATGACCCGAAAGAACAAGAGGTGCGCATGACCTTCACAGAATTGCATGCAGAAGTGTGTCGCTTTGCGAATGTCCTCAAAGCTAAAGGAGTAAAGAAGGGCGACCGTGTGGCCGTATATATGCCTATGGTACCTGAGCTCACGATTGGGGTGTTGGCCTGTGCTAGAATTGGTGCCGTACACTCTGTAGTTTTCGCAGGATTCTCTTCAAACGCCCTTGCCGATCGCATCAACGACAGCCAGTGTGTGTGCGTATTGACTTCCGACGGAATGTACCGTGGTGCTAAAGCATTGCCGGTTAAAACTACCGTTGACGAAGCCTTGAAAAACTGTACTTCTGTGGAGAGCGTAATCGTGGTGAAGCGCGATGGACGCGATGTAGAGATGGTAGAAGGCCGTGACTACTGGTATACAGAGGCTGCAGCTGAAGTGAGTGCAGATTGTGCTCCTGAGCCGATGGACGCTGAAGATATGCTCTTCATCCTGTACACTTCTGGATCTACAGGTAAGCCTAAGGGTGTCGTTCACACATGTGGTGGATATATGGTCTATGCAGCTTACAGCTTCCAGAATGTCTTCCAATACGAGCGTGGCGATGTGTACTGGTGTACAGCGGATGTGGGTTGGATTACAGGCCACAGCTACATTATCTACGGACCGCTATTGAACGGGGCGACTACCATGATGTTCGAAGGTGTTCCAACTTGGCCAGATGCAGGTCGATTCTGGGAAGTTTGTGATAAGTATGGGGTGAACCAATTCTATACTGCCCCAACGGCGATTCGCGCTTTAATGGCCTGTGGTGATGAATTCGTTGAGCGTGCAGATTTGAACTCCCTGAAGATCATTGGATCGGTTGGTGAGCCAATCAATGCCGAAGCATGGCACTGGTACGATCAGAAAGTTGGACACGGAAATTGTCCTATCGTAGATACATGGTGGCAAACTGAAACAGGAGGTATTATGATTTCTGGCTTAGGAGCACACAGCCCTCAACGCCCAACCTATGCGGGCCGTCCACTTCCAGGTATTCAACCTGTTCTCTTGGACGGCGATGGTAATGAAATCAAGGGCGACGGCGTGGAAGGCTACTTGTGTGTGAAGCACCCGTGGCCGTCTATGTTGCGCACGACTTATGGCGACCACAAGCGTTGTAAGAACGTATACTTCAGCAATTACGAAGGGCATTATTTTACAGGTGACGGCGCACGCCGCGAGGACGGAATGTTCCGCATCATTGGTCGTGTGGACGATGTGATCAACGTCAGTGGACACAGATTCGGTACTGCCGAGATTGAAAATGCCATCAATGCCTCTTCAGTAGTCACTGAAAGTGCTGTCGTAGGTTACCCGCACGATATCAAAGGTCAAGGCATCTATGCTTATGTAATCCTTGAAGAAGGCGATCACGACAAACAAGCGGTTAAAAATGCAATCTTAAGTACTGTTGTTAAAGAAATTGGCCCCATCGCCAAGCCTGATGTCATTCAAATCGTTCCAGGACTTCCCAAAACTAGATCAGGAAAAATCATGCGTAGAATACTTCGGAAAGTCGCTGAAGGAGATACGAGCAATCTCGGTGATACTTCCACATTATTAGACCCAAGCGTGGTGGAAATTATCATTCAGGAGGCACACTCTTAGGATAATTTGTTATAAAAATAACAATCTGTAATTTTTGAGACTAATCTTGTGCAATTCCCGTTTTCACTGATGGGAGCGGATACTTTTGTCGCCCTAATTCAGTAAGAATGACAAGATTTCCATTGCATAATGCACCCCAGTGGGTAGAAGAATTTGGCTCTCCGCTGTATGTCTACGATGCACAAACCATTAGCGCCCAATACCAACGTATTGCCAATGCTTTCGATCCGAACATCTCCCTCGGCATTCACTATGCCTGCAAGGCCTTGAACAACATCAATGTGCTCAAACTACTTCGCTCTTTAGGTGCAGGGTTGGATGCCGTGAGTATTGGAGAGGTTAGATTAGGGTTGCACGCGGGTTTTGCGCCCGAAGAAATCTTGTTTACCCCCAATGGTGTAGGCATGCATGAAATCCGCGAAGCAGCACAGCTCGGGGTACATATCAATATCGACAATCTCGAAACCTTGGAGGAGTTTGCCAATGAATTTGGGAACTCCGTACCCGTTTGTGTACGCATCAATCCACACATTATGGCCGGCGGTAATGCCAAGATTTCAGTAGGACATATAGATTCAAAATTTGGGATCTCCATTCACCAAGTTCGTCACCTGCACCGCATCGTGAACACCATGGGATTGCACGTCCACGGCCTCCACATGCACACGGGTTCGGATATCCTTGATATCGATGCCTTCATGCGCGGCGCGACCTTATTGATGGACCTTGCCCATGATTTCAAGGAGTTGAGTTACATAGATTTCGGCTCTGGATTCAAGGTCGGCTACCGCCCTGATGAGAACACCACAGATATCGAGCAGTTCGGTGCCAAAATGAGCGAGCGATTCCGCGATTTTTGTATGGAGTATGGCCGCGATTTGAAACTCATCTTTGAACCAGGCAAGTTCCTGGTCTCTGAAAGCGGAATTTTCTTAACGACCGTAAATAGCACAAAAACGACCCCATCTACCGTTTTTGCCCAAGTCAATAGCGGGTTCAACCACTTCCCACGCCCCATGCTGTACGATGCCTACCACCACATCGAAAACGTGACGAATCCCGACGGTGAGCTTAGAATCTATAACGTTGTAGGATATATCTGTGAAACCGACACCTTTGGGTATGATCGCAAAATCGCAGAAGTACGCAACGGTGATGTACTCGCCTTCCACAATGCGGAAGCCTATTGCAGCACGATGGCCTCCAACTATAACAGTCGCGTGCGTCCGGCAGAGTTGATGCTCATTAATGGAAACCCAAAACTCATCAAAGCACGTGAGGAATTTGAGGATTTGATGCACGGGCAAATAGAATTGGACGCCTTTGAACCAAAGCATGAAAGGACGCTCGAAGAATTAGTGGTGACCGAGGGGTAGAATTCTTACCTTAGCCCCATGATAATCTATCGCACTGCTACTGCTCAAGATATGGAGCAAGTCCACGGACTCATCATGGAACTAGCCGTGTATGAACGCGAGCCAGATGCGGTGATTATTACTCCAGCAGACCTCATTCAACACGGATTTGTTGACGGTAAATTCGAGTGCTTTGTCGCAGAAGATTCTGAGACGAATTCCCTCGTGGGTATGGCCCTTTATTACCCTCGTTACAGCACTTGGAAAGGCCCCACCCTCCATCTCGAAGATTTGTACATCAAACCGGAAATGCGCGGCCGCAGCATAGGCGACGAGCTTTTCAAACGAGTAGCTAAAGTGGCTGCCAAACGCGGCGTAGGCCGTATGGAGTGGACCGTTTTAGAATGGAACAAATCCGCCTTGAACTTTTATAAAAAACACGAAGCGAACCTAGATCCCGAATGGCACCTAGGCACCTTGACGCGTAAAGATTTAGAACGATACCTATGAGTACACCCCTAGTATTCAAGTTTGGAGGGGCATCCGTAAAAGATGCTGAAAGCGTACGCAACGTCGCGGCCATCATTGAGCGCTACCCGGATCGTCCTATGGTTGCGGTGGTCAGTGCGATGGGTAAAATGACCAATGCCTTTGAAAATGTCGTTGGTTGTTGGGCACAGGACGATCTTCCTGGCGCCACTGAGGCACTTCAAGGCATCCAAGGTTTTCACGCAGGCATCATCGCTGAATTATTCGAACAGGTACCCACAGATTTACAGGCAGATTTGGCGCAATGGTATGAGGATTTGGGCCAATTAGTCCAGCCGTCCGACCGTTCCTACAGCGAACAGTATGACATCATCGTACACCACGGTGAACTCATTTCTACCCGTATCGTGCAAGCCTTTGTCAACACTCGCCTGCCTGCCATTTGGCTTGATACCCGAACACTGGTTAAAACAGACGATCAGTTCCGTCGTGCGACTGTACAATGGGACCCTACCCAAGAGTGTATCTCCGCCGCCGTTCAAGAATCGAAGGTGTATATGGTGCAAGGTTTTATTGGTAGTGATCCCACGGGGCGTCCAACGACCTTGGGCAGAGAAGGATCGGATTATACCGGAGCCGTATTCGCCTACTGCCTTGGCGCCAATAGCCTCACTATCTGGAAGGATGTACCGGGGATGCTCAATGGAGATCCTAAGACCTTCCAAAACACCACCTTGATTGAAGAATTGCCTTTTGGTGAAGCCATAGAACTCGCCTTTTACGGTGCTTCCATTATTCACCCGAAGACCATACAACCTTTGCAGAAAAAGGGCATTCCATTGCACATCAAAAGTTTCGTGGACCCGGCAGCCACAGGTACGGTCATCAACAGCGCCGACAAAGCCATTCCTCAGGTCCCAAACTTCATCCTAAAGAAAAACCAAGCACTGCTCTCGATCAGCACTATGGATTTAGCCTTCATCGCCGAACATCACCTCAGTGCCGTCTACCAATTGTTTGCTGAACAAGGTGTAGTGGTGAATATGATGCGCAATACTGCCACCAAAGCAGTATTCTGTTTGAACAACGACACTATCATCATTCCCAAGGTCATTGCTGCTCTGGAAGGCGATTTCAACCTCACCTTCACTTCAAATGTTGAGCTATTGACCATACGTCATTACAACGAATCCGACGTAGTTCGTGAAACGCAAGGATTGACTATTTTACAAGAACAACGTACCCCTGATACGGTGCAGTTCGCCTTTCAAAGAAATTAAAGCGCAGCGAGAATTTTCGCAGCTAGGCCAGCACCCATCTTCTCGAAACTCTCCTTCGTCCATCCTGCGATGTGTGGACTGAGCAGAACATTTTCTTGATTCATCAGCCACTGCAAGGAAGGGGGCATCTCCCCTTCGAATAGGCTGGTGAAGCTTTTCTTTTCATATTCGAGCACATCCAAACCCGCTCCCAAGACTTTCCCTGCCTTTATCGCCTGCACCAACGCATCAGTCTGAAGAACAGGACCGCGGGCAGTATTCAAAAAATAGATGGGATTTTCGAAGGCATTGAAAAAGGCATGATCGGCAAAATAGCGCGCCTCCTCAGTGAGCGGCAAGTGTAGACTAATGATATCACACTGTTGATGAAGCTCCTCCAAAGCAGACTCCGTAATGCCGGGATCGGCATAGCCTGTTTTGTATTTATCGTAGGCCAACACGGTAGTACCCATAGCGGCGAGCAAGCGGGCGAATTGGCTCCCCATCACACCATAACCAATAATACCTACGGTACGGCTTTTAAGTTCGAGACCTTTATTTTCCTCTCGGCGCCAGATCCCCTCCTTAATTTCACGGTGTACACGCGGGAGGTGATTGAGCAATGAGAGCAACATTCCTAGCGCATGCTCTGCTACCGATTGGGCATTGCCCTCTGGAACGCGTAAGCAGGCGATGCCACGAGATTCGGCATAGTCCACATCAATATTCTCGAGCCCGGCCCCCAATCGCCCAATGGCCTTGAGGTTTGGAAAGAGGTCAATAATCTCACGGGTCATGGGAAAACGCGATCGAATGACCAATACTTCCGCGGTAAAATAATGGGATGGCAACTCCTCTGGAGCCAATTCGTACTCACGCCACAAGCTTATTCCGCCTTGTTCAAGACCTTGCTCTAACAAAGGATGGGTATAGTCGAGCAGTACCGCGTTCATCAATAACCGATAATGAGTCGTCCGATCTGGAAATAGATCAACAGGCCGATGACATCGTTCGCAGTAGTGATAAAGGGACCGGTGGCCAATGCAGCATCAATGTTGAATCTGTTCAACATCAGTGGGATGAAGGTCCCAAATAAGGAAGCAAAGATGATCACCGTCAAAAGTGATACACTGACGGTGAGCGTGACTAATTGGCCATAGCCTAAAATCAAGCCTGCACCCATCATAACCGCTGCCAAAATGAGTCCATTGACCAAACCCACGGACAATTCCTTGAACAGCTTTTTCGTCATATTGTGATCCGCCTTGTTGCTGGCCAACGCCTGCACCACGATCGCTGAAGACTGTACCCCAACGTTTCCGGCCATCGCCGCAATAAGCGGCATAAATAGAGCCAAGGCAGGTACGCTTTCGATATCGCCTTCGTTTTCACCCAACATAAGGGCCACGATCAACCCACCGAACAAACCAATGAGCAACCAAGGAATACGAGCACGTGTAATGTGCAATACAGTATCGTCGCTCTCTACCTCGTCGGTCAAACCCGAAGCTAACTGGTAATCGCGCTCCGCTTCTTCACGAATGAAATCCACGATATCATCAAGCGTAATACGCCCCAACAATTCCCCAGCGGCATTGACTACTGGAATGACGAAAAGGTCATACTTCTGCATGGTATTGGCCACTTCCTCTGCCGGTGTAGTGGACAGCACCGTATGTTGAATAGGCGTATAGAGTTCGGAAATATTTTCAGTTCGCTTGGCCGTCAAAAGCTTCTTCAAGCTCAACGTACCCACGAGAATATCGTCTTCGTTCACCACATAGACGGCGTGCACTCGGTCCACATTTTCCGCCTGCGTACGCATGGCTGCCACACATCTGAGCGCTGTCAACCCTTCTTGAACTTTGACGTATTCCGTCGCCATCAAGGCCCCCGCGGTATCCTCCTCATGCGTGAGCAGCTGCGCAATTTTCTTCGCCTGCTCCACATCGTCCACCTTTGAAAGGACCTCCTTGGTCAGCTCCTCCGAAAGCTCGGAAAGCATGTCCGCCGCATCATCACTATCCATGTTCTCCACGAGCTCATGGGCAATATCTTCTGAGGTATAGCTTTTCAGTAGGTCCGTACGGATATCTTCATCGATCTCTACTAAAATGTCTGCGACTAACTCAGCATCGAGTTTTTCGAGGAAAAATTCAATTTTTTCAACGTCCCAAGCTTCAAGTGCCTCAGCTATATCGGCAGCATGCAAATCCATGGTGTATTCCACAAACTCCGCCCAATCAATGGCGTTCATTGCGCGCTCGATGCGTTCTTTTACACTAAGATCTTCCATGTTCAATGGCGTTTAGCAATTCCACAAACTGTTCGTGGCTGAGTTGTTCCGCTCGCTTGCTAAGATACGGATGCTCGAAGCCTTCTGGCAAGTTAAGTGTTTTCAATGCATTGCGAAGGGTTTTTCTTCGCTGGCCAAAAGCCGCTTTCACCCCGCGTTTAAGCATTTTAAAATCAATATTTGGGTCGACCGATTTTCTCACCATGTGCATCACACCACTGTCCACTTTTGGCGGCGGGTTAAAGACGCTTGGAGACACCGTAAAATCATAGGCCAAATCGTAATACGCCTGGCACAAAACCGATAGAATTCCATAGGTCTTACTTCCCGGTGGCGCGCACAAACGCTGGGCCACCTCTTTTTGGAACATCCCCCCAAAGGCAGGAATCTGATCGCGCATGTCCAACACCCGGAACACGATCTGCGAACTAATTTTGTACGGGAAATTCCCAACCAAGGCAAAGGGCTCCTCGCCAAAAACACTGGCAGGATTCCACTGCAAAAAATCCGTTTCCAAAATACGAGCACTGAGCTGGTTGTAATGGGCTTGCAAATAGCTCACACTTTCCCCATCAATCTCAATGACCCAAGTCTCTACGTCCGGCATGGCCAACAAATACTTGGTCATCACACCCATACCCGGCCCTATTTCCAAGACCTTATGGACACCGTCGAACGGGGTCACATTAGCAATGCGCTCGGCCACCCCTTCGTCTTTCAAAAAGTGCTGTCCTAGATGC